>VAXS01000236.1 GCA_005883255.1 Actinomycetota bacterium
CCCACCGCGCTGACCTCGAACCCCTCCTCGCGCAGGCCGCGGGCCAGCACGGCGCGCAGCGCCGCGTCGTCCTCCACCACCAGCAGGCTGGGTGCGCTCACGCCCCGAGTATCGCGGACGCGCGCGCCGGGCCCCGCCGGCCGTTCAGGAGAACTTCAGGTGGCATGGACCACCCTGCCGGGCATGAGCCGACGGGCAGTCGCGAGTATCGCCATCCTCCTCCTCGCCGTCGCCGGCCTGGCCGGTGGGTGCGGTGGGGGCGGCGCAAAGTCGTCCTCGTCGTCGCCGCCGTCCGGGGGCGGCGCCCAGGCCGGCGCGCTGTCGGCCGAGGCGACGTCGGCGGCCACCGGCGACATCCCGGACAACCAGGTGTTCCTGGTCTTCCGCGACCGGGCGGCCGGCTACTCGGTCAAGTACCCCGAGGGCTGGACCCAGCGCGGCCGCGCCGGCGACGTCACGTTCCAGGACAAGAACAACCTGATCCACGTCGTGGTGGGCACCGGCGGGGCGCCGACGGTTCGCGGCGTCCAGGCCGCTTTGACGACCCGGCAGGGCAGCGCCCAGTCGCTGCGGGCCGGGCCCGCCAGCGTCGTGGCGCTCAAGGGCGCGGGACAGGCGGTGAAGGTCACCTACACCACCGAGTCCGCGCCCAATCCGGTGACCGGCCGGCGGGTGCAGCTCACGGTCGATCGCTACGTGGTGGCGCGGGGAGGGCGGCAGGCCATCCTCGACCTGGGCACGCCCCGGGGAGTCGACAACGTCGACGCCTACCGGCTGATCGCCCAGAGCTTTCGGTGGAGCTGAGGAGCCTCTACGTCGAGCCCGACCAGCCGGCGGCGCCGCTGCGCTGGCCGGCGCTCGAGCTGCACGACGTGTTCAAGATCTTCCGCTCGGGGCCCACCGAGACGGTGGCGCTCCGGGGCCTGGACCTGGAGGTCGATCCGGGCGAGCTGGTGGCGATCCTGGGGCCGTCCGGCTGCGGCAAGAGCACGCTCCTGTCGCTGGCGGCGGGTCTCGACCAGCCGTCGGCCGGGGAGGTCCGGAGCTTCGGTCGCTCCCTCACGCGCCTGGACGAGGCGGAGCTGGCCCGCTACCGCGCGCGCGACGTGGCGGTGGTGTTCCAGGGCGACAACCTCTGGCCGGCGCTGACCGCCACCGAGAACGTGGTGACGAGCCTGCGCCTGGCCGGCCACGAGGCGCCGACGCCGAGAACGAGCGGCGCGTGATCGAGGCCCTGGAGCGGCTGTCCCGCCACCACCAGAGCACCGTGCTGGTCGTGACCCACTCCCCGCGGGTGGCGGCGGCGGCCGACCGCGTCGTCGAGCTGCGCGACGGAGCGCTGGCGCGGTGACCGCGACGCGGACGGCGCTGGAGCTGAGCGTGTGCCGCGACGTGAGCGTGGTGCACGGGGACGGCCCCTCGGCCGTGGTGGCGCTCGAGGGGATCGACCTCGCGGTCTCGCAGGGCGAACGGGTGGCCCTGTGGGGACCGTCGGGCTCGGGAAAGACCACGTTGCTGCACGTGCTGGGCGGGCTCACGACGCCCACCCGCGGGACGGTCCAGTGGGAGGACCGCCCGCTGTCCTCGCTCGACACGGCGGCCCGCGGCCGGATCCGGGCCCGGAGCATCGCCTACGTCTTCCAGACGCCCAGCCTCCTGCCCAGCTTCACCACGCTGGAGAACGTGGCCTTCGCCGCACGCGCGGCCGGCGAGCCGGCATTGGCGTCGCGCGCCGCCGAGCTGCTGGCGCTCGTCGGCCTCCAGGCCAAGCACGACTCGCTCCCGGGCGAGCTCTCGGGCGGTGAGGCGCAGCGCGCCGCGATCGCCCGGGCGCTGGGCCAGCGCCCCCGGCTCCTGCTCTGCGACGAGCCCACGGGGCAGCTCGACTCCGACACCGGCGCCCGCGTCCTCGACCTCATCGACGCGTTGCAGGCCGAGATGGGCTTCGCGCTGGTGGTCGCCACCCACGACGCCGACGTGGCGGCCCGGTACGAGCGCACCGTGGCGCTGGCCGACGGCCACATCGTCGGAGACGAGGTGCCGCGGTGAGGGCGGCCGCCACGCTCGCCCGCACGGGCCTGACGCGGGCTCCCGCCCGGACCGCGCTGCGGGCGGTGGTGCTGGCCGGCTCGGTGGCCCTCCTGGGATCGATGCTGCTGTTCGTCAACCACTCGCTGCGGACGATGACCGCGGGCGCGACCCGCGCGGTTCCGCTGGACTGGCAGGGGCCGGTCACGTCGTACGCCGGGGCGCAGCGGGTGGCCGGGGCGGTCGCCCGCGAGCCCGGGATCCTCCAGGCCTCGCCCACGGCGACCGCGCCGTTCGCCGGCGTGGTCAACCGCCGGCCGGACGGGGTCACGAGCGCCGGCCAGGGCTCGGTGTTCGCGGTCCCCCCCGGCTACGACCGGCACCTGCACGTCTTCCGCCTGCTGCAGGGCTCGCTGGCGGGCGGAGGCGTGGTGCTCGACCAGCAGCTGGCCGCGACCCTGCGGGCGCGCATCGGCGACACGGTCTCCATCCGGCCCCGCCCGGGAGCCGCCCCCCGGCCGTTCCGCGTCTCCGGCGTCGCCCTGATGACGGCGCCCGACGTCGTCTTCCAGCCGCTCAACCCCCAGCTGGGGCCCGCGCCCGCCCAACCGCCGGCCAACGTGGCGATCATGCCGCTGGACACGTTCGCTCGCCGCCTGGCGCCCGCGCTGCGGACCATCACCCCGGCGTCGGTGGGCAGCTCCGCCGTCCCCGGCGCGCAGGACGGGACCCAGTGGCAGGTCCAGACCCAGGTCGACCCGGGCCGGCTGGGTTCCAGCCCGTCGCAGGCCCTGCGGCGCACCCAGGCGATGGCCAACCGCGTGGCCAGGACCCTGCCGGGCCAGGTCCAGTTCGTGGACAACCTCTCCGACGCGCTCAACACCGCCGCCTCGGACGCGCTCTACGCCCAGACCCTCTACATCATGCTCGCGCTCCCGGGCGCGCTGGTGGCGCTCGGGCTGGCGTACCTGGCGGCGCTGGGAACCGTCGAGCGCGACCGCGCCCAGCTCGCCCTGCTGCGGGCACGCGGCGCCGGGCGCCGCGAGCTGGCCGCGTGGGTCGCCGTGGAGAGCCTCGTCCTCGGCGTGGTCGCTGGCGCGGTGGGCGCGTTGGCGGCACTGGGCGCCACCTCGCTGCTCATCGCCGGCGGGGTTGGGCTCACTCCGGGCCGGGGGGCCGTCGAGGCCGCGGCCTGCGTGCTGCTGGCGGTGGGCGGCGCCGCGGCGGCCCGGATCGCGACCATCCGCTCTGTCTGGAGCGTCGACGTCGCCAGCGCCCGACGCGGGGTCGCGGCGCAGCGGACCCCGCTCTGGCAGCGCCTCTACCTCGACCTGGTCGCGCTGGGCGTGAGCGGCCTCATCTACTGGCTGACCGCGCGCACCGGCTTCTCGGCGGTGGTCAACCCCGACTCCAACCCCACGCTTTCCCTCTCCGTCTACATGTTCTTCGCGCCCGCGCTGCTGTGGCTGGGGGCGACGCTGCTCTTGATCCGCCTGCGCGGGCGCGTGCTGGCCGCGGCCGTCGCGACGGCGCGACGACGCCTGCGCGGGCGGGCGAGCCCGCTGACCGGCTTCCTGCTGGCCAGCGCCAGCCGCCGCGGCGCGGCGATCAATCGCGGCCTGCTGGTGGTCGGCCTACTGCTGGCCTTTGGCGTCAACCTGGGGATCTTCGCCGCCACGTACGACCAGCAGTCGCGCGTGGACGCGCAGCTCACCCTCGGCGCGGACGTGACGGCCACGGCCCCGCCCGGCGCGGTGGTGGCGCACCGGCTGGAGCGGCGGATCGCCGGCGTTCCCGGCGTCAGCCGGACCACGGCCGTCGACCACTCATACGCCTACGTGGGGCCGGACCTCCAGGACACCTACGGCGTCGACCCGGCCACCGTCGGGGCGGCCACCTCGCTCCGCGACTCCTACTTCCTGGGAGGCACGGCGAAGCAGGCCATGGCGGCGCTGCGCTCCCGCCCCGACGGGGTCCTGGTGTCCAAGGAGACGATCGGGGACTATCAGCTGACCCGCGGCGACCTGCTCAGGCTGCGAGTGCTCGACCATCGCAGCGGGCGCTTCCACGTCGTGCCCTTCCACGTCGCCGGGATCGTGCAGGAGTTCCCCTCCGCCCCGCGCGACTCGTTCATGGTGGCCAACCTGCGCTACCTGCAGGCCGCCGACCACGCCGGGGGTCCCAATGTCGTGTTCGCGAAGGCGGCCGGGGACCCGCGGACGGTCGCGCAGCGCGTGGCCCGGGCCACCCGGGGCGAGGGCACGAAGGTCGCCGACGTCCGCCACCAGACCGCCCAGACCGTCAGCTCGATCACGGCCGTCGACCTCGGGGGGATCAGCAAGATCGAGCGCGCGTTCACCCTCGGGCTGGCCGCCGCGGCGATGGCGCTGTTCGCCGCGCTGGCAGTGGCCGAGCGCCGGACCGAGCTGGCCACGATGGCCGCGGTGGGGGCGCCGCTGCGGGAGATCGCCGCCTTCCTGTACAGCGAGGTCGCGCTGGTGCTGGTCGCCGGCCTCGTGCTGGCCGCCGGGCTGGGCTGGCTGCTGTCGAGCATGCTGGTGGCGATGCTCCAGCACGTCTTCGACCCCCCGCCGGACCACCTGGCGATCCCCTGGGGATTCCTGGGCGGACTGGACGGCGCGGCGCTGGGCGGGGCGGTGGCGGCCTGCGCCCTGGGAGCGCTGGCGCTGCGGCGGCTGCCCCTCGGAGCGATCCTGCGCGAGCGCTGACGGCGCCGGGGCGGCGCCCGGCGGCCGGGCTACCATCCGCCGATGCCCGCCCGCCCGCGCGCCGCCCTGCTCGCCGTCGCGCTGCTGGGGGCGCTGGGCGGCGTGGCGGCGGCGAGCACCGCGCCGGGTCCCCGCGTGGCCGGCTGCCCGGTGTTCCCGGCCTCGAATGCCTGGAACCGCGACGTCTCGCGCGCCCCTGTCGACCCGCGGTCCGCCGCCTACATCCGCTCGATCGACTCGCACAGCAACCACTTCCTGCATGCCGACTTCGGCGGGGGCGGGGCGTACGGGATCCCGTTCAACGTGGTCCCGCGCACCCAGCCGCGCGTGCCCATCCACTTCACGGGCTACGGCGACGAGTCCGACCGCGGCCCCTACCCGGTCCCGCCCGGCGCGCGGGTGGAGGGCGGGTCGGACCGCCACGTGCTGGTCGTGCAGCGCGGGACGTGCCGGCTGTTCGAGCTGTACGATGCGCACCGCGCCGGCCGGGGCTGGAACGCCGGCTCCGGCGCCGTCTTCGACCTGCGCTCCAACCGGCTGCGGCCGGCCGGCTTCACCTCGGCCGACGCGGCCGGCCTGCCGATCTTCGCCGGGCTGGCCCGCTACGACGAGGTGCGCGCCGGCGCCGTGCGCCACGCCCTGCGCTTCACGGTCCGCGACACCCAGCGCGGCTACGTCTACCCGGCGCGGCACTTCGCCTCGGACTCGCGCGACCCCAACCTCCCGCCGATGGGCCTGCGGCTGCGCCTGCGGGCCTCCTACCCGCTGGGCCGCTTCCACGGCGAGGCCCTGGTCATCCTCCGGGGCCTGAAGCGCTACGGGATGATCGTCGCCGACAACGGCGAGGACTGGTACGTCACGGGCGCCTCCGACCGCCGCTGGAGCGACCAGGACCTCAACCAGCTCAAGACCGTCCCGGGAGCCGCGTTCGAGGCGGTGCGCAGCGGTCCCATCCACCGGGGCTGAGCGCCGCTCAGCCGGCCAGCTCGCGCTCGCGCAGCTCGATGCGGCGGATCTTGCCGGTCAGCGTCTTGGGGAGGTCGTCCACGAACTCGATCCGGCGCGGGTAGGCGTACGCCGACAGGTGCCGGCGGACGAACCCCTGGATGTCCGCGGCCAGGTCGTCCGAGCCCGCCTGGCCCTCGGCCAGGACCACGAACGCCTTGACCACGTGCCCGCGCTTCTCGTCGGGGGAGGCCACCGCCGCCGCCTCCCGCACCGCCGGGTGCTCGATGCAGGCGGACTCCACCTCGAACGGGCCGATCCGGTACCCGGCCGAGATGATCACGTCGTCGGCCCGGCCCGCGTACCAGTAGTAGCCGTCCTCGTCGGCCGCGGCCGCGTCCTTGGTGTGGAACCAGTCGCCGCCGAACGTCTCCTCGCTGTCCTCCGGGTTGTTCCAGTAGCCCAGCGGCCAGTGGGGATTGGAGCGCGCCCGCAGGCAGATCTCGCCTCGCTCGCCGGCGGCGACCGGCCGCTCGTCCTCGTCCAGGATCGCCACGTCCCAGCCCGGCATCGGCTTGCCCATCGAGCCCTCGCGCACCTCCATGAACGGGTAGTTGGCCACCAGCGGATAGGACTCGGTCAGGCCGTAGTAGTCGAGCACCGTCAGCCCGTACTGCTCGCGGAACCAGCGGATCGCCTCGGGGTTCAGCGGCTCGCCCGCCGAGCACACCACGCGGAACTTCTGCGGGAAGCGCTCGCCCGCGTCCTCGATCGCCATCATCGCCCGCATCGCCGTGGGCGTGGTGAACACGTTGGTCACGCCGTGGCGCGAGAGTGCGTCCAGCTGGCGGGCCGGGTCGAAGCCGCCCTCGCGCTGGTAGACGAACTGGGTGGCGCCCAGCCGCCAGGGCCCGAGCAGCGGCGCGATCCCGGCGGCCCACGCCCACTCGCCCATGCCGTGGAACAGCTCCCCCTCGCGCACGTCGTGGCAGTAGGTGAACTCCTCGTGGGCCAGGACGTAGCGGTGGGCATGGAGGATGCCCTTGGCCAGCCCGGTGGTGCCCGACGA
>VAXS01000003.1 GCA_005883255.1 Actinomycetota bacterium
CGGACGCGACGTGTTCGACCAGGAGGGGCTCGACCGGGCGCTGATCGAGCTCGACGGCACGCCCAACAAATCGCGGCTGGGAGCCAACGCGATCCTGGCGGTGTCCCTGGCCGCCGCCCACGCCGCGGCGGCCGAGGAGCGCCAGCCGCTGTGGCGCTACCTGGGAGGCGAGCGCGCCCACGTGCTGCCGGTCCCGCTCATGAACGTCCTCAACGGCGGCGCCCACGCCGACAACCGCGTCGACTTCCAGGAGTTCATGGTGGTCCCGGTGGGCGCGGGCTCGTTCGCCGAGAGCCTGCGCATGGGAGTCGAGGTGTTCCACCACCTCAAGCGCACCCTGCACGAGCGCGGGCTGGGCACGGCGGTGGGGGACGAGGGCGGCTTCGCGCCCGACCTGGAGTCCAACGAGGCGGCGCTGGCCGCGCTGGTTGAGGGGATCCAGGCGGCCGGCTACCGGCCGGGTGAGGACGTGGCGATCGCGCTGGACCCGGCCACCAGCGAGCTGCGCCGCGACGGCGCCTACGTGCTCGAGCACGAGGGACGGTCGCTGTCGGCCGCCGAGCTGGCCGACTACTGGGTGGAGCTGGCCGGGCGCTATCCGATCCTGTCGATCGAGGACGGCATGGACGAGCAGGACTGGGAGGGCTGGCGGCTTCTCACCGAGCGTCTGGGCGACCGGATCCAGCTGGTGGGCGACGACGTGTTCGTCACCAACACCGCCCGCCTGCGCGAGGGGATCGAGCGAGGGGTGGCGAACGCGATCCTGGTCAAGGTCAACCAGATCGGGACGCTGACCGAGACCCTGGACGCCATCCGCCTGGCCCGGGAGAACGGCTACGCCGCCGTGATGTCGCACCGCTCGGGCGAGACCGAGGACGTCACGATCGCCGACCTGGCGGTGGCCACCGGCTGCGGGCAGATCAAGACCGGCGCGCCCTCGCGCTCGGACCGGGTGGCCAAGTACAACCAGCTGCTGCGGATCGAGGAGGCGCTGGGCGACGACGCGGAGTTCCCGGGCCGCGCGGCCTTCCGCGCCTAGCCCGGCAGGGAATCAGCGGGCGGCGCAGAAGTCGCCCCGCGATGGCCGCCGCCGCCCGCCTGCGCTGGGATCGCCTGGGTCGCGTGGCGCTGCTCGGCGTGCTGGGCCTGATCCTGCTGCTCTACGTGGGGCCGATCCACTCCTACTGGACCACCTGGCGGGACGCCCACGCCAAGCGGGCCGACCTGCACCGCCTCCAGCGCGAGCACGCCCGGCTGCTGGCCCGGCGGCGGGCGCTGCGCGAGCCCGCCTCGCTGATGCGGGAGGCCCGCCGGCTGGGCATGGTCCGCCAGGGCGAGCGGGCCTTCGTGATCCAGGACCTGCCGCAGGGCTAGCCCCCTCCCGGCCGGCGCCGCGCCGTTGCTAGCCTGGCGCGCCCGTGCCGAGCGTGGAGACCGCCATCTTTCAGTGGGAGCAGGGCCAGCGCCGGCTGGGCGCGGCCGATCCCGCCCAGCGCGCGGCGCTGGAGCGCATCGTGGACCGGGTGGTGGACGAGCTGCGCCGGCGCCTGGGCGGCCCGTTCACCACCGGCGAGCTCGCCGACCTCTACGAGCGCGGCACGGACTGGTGCCTGGACATCGCGATCACCACGGCGCCCGACGACCCGCGGGTGTGGGACACCGGAACCGTCGCCGACGCCGCGTTCGCCCGCTACGTCCGCGAGGCGGCCGACTTCGCCGGCGGACGGCACGTGGGCGGGGAGTCGCCCGAGGGCGACTAGTCAGTCCCCGTCGTCATCGTCGTCGTCATCGTCGCCGCCCGCGCGGCGGATGACGATCTGGTCCTCCTCGACCACCACAGTCACCGGCCGGTGGCCGGCCCAGTGCTCGGCGTAGACGGGGTCGTCCTGGATGGCCGGGTCCAGCCACAGGCCGTAGCCCTCCTCGCCGTGGTCGAAGGTGCCCTCCAGCTCCAGCGGGCCGCCGCGGCGCCGCCGGCCCCCGCGCCGGCCGCGGCGCCGGCGCGGGCGGGCCGGGCGCTCCTCGCCCTCCGCGGCGGGCGCCTCCTCGTCCTCGTCCTCCTCGTCGTCGGGCTCGCCGGCCGCCGCCGCGGCCTCCAGCTCGGCCGCCACCAGCGCGTCGTCCTCGGCGCGCAGGTCGACGTCCTCCTCGAACGCCGGGGCAGCCCCGGCGTCGTCCTGGGGCGCCAGCTCGTTCTCGCGCTTGAACGACTCGATCTGCTGCACGGTGACCTCGAGCTGGTGGGCGATCCAGGCATCCGTGCGGCCCTGGCGCACCCAGGCGCGGATCTGGTTGAGGTGCGGGCGCAGCGAGCGTCGGGCCATGAGCGGGCCGGAGCCTAGTACATCCAGCCGTGGGTACGGTCGTGGTCAGCCGCGCGAAAACCAAGCCTGGCCAGGACGCAGGGAGCGGGAATAGCAGCGCTATTGCCGCAACCGAGGACGCAGCCAGGCGCCGGTTTGCAGGCGGCTGAGCGCGGGCGTGCCCGCGGACGGGTGTACTGGCACATCGGCCGACGCCCACCGGGCCGGGACGTTCGTACCGGCGAAGCTGCAGCTAATCCGTACGATCCTTGCAAGTGGCCGCCCGGCCTGCTTTATTGGGCGCCCACGGCGGCAGCAGGGAGGCGGGCAGATGTTGGTTCTCACACGCAAGTCGAACCAGAGCATCATGATCGGGGACGACATCGAGGTGTCGGTCCTCTCGGTCATGGGCGAGAAGGTCCGGATCGGGATACAGGCGCCCCGGGACATCCCGGTGTTCCGCAAGGAGGTCTACCTCGAGATCCAGCAGGAGCGGGCGGGCGGGGCTCGCGAGGAGCTGGACGAGGCGCTGAAGCAGCTGGGCGACTAGCCCATCACGTAGTACAGCGTCTCGAACATCGCCACCGTGACCAGCACGGCGGTGGCGATGAGCGCCACGACCAGAAGGAAGAAGCGCAGGGAGCTGCGCTGCTGGCGGCGCGCCACCCGCCGCGTGCGGGCGCGCTGAGCCGCCGTACGCCGCAGGTGTTCCCGTCGCGCCCGATCCAGGCGAGCCTCCTCCACGAAGGCGCGCTCCAGCTGAGCGATGCTCTGCCGCATCCTCATGGCGCCGGACACCCTAGCACCGGAGTGGACGACATAATCAGGTACAGGCCCGCCACAAGCCCCGGCCAGCCCGGCGAGCCGACCGCTCGAGGCGCGCCAGCTGGGCGGCGTGGGCGTCGTTGGGCGGGATCGTCAGGGTGGTGGCGTATCCGTCGCGGACGAGGACGGCGTTGACGAACAGGCCGTCCCGGCGCCGGTAGACGTAGGCCAGGAGCCGGCCGTAGCGGTCGCGGGGCTCGGCGCCGACGCGCAGCTGGACCGGCTGGCCGGCGACCAGGCGGCGGTTGTAGGCGCTCGCGGCCTTCCCGAAGCACTGCACGGGCGTGTGCGGCTTGACGGTCTCGGGAGTGTCCATCCCGATGTAGCGGACGGTCTCGCGCCGGTGGCCGATCCGGACCTTGACGGTGTCGCCGTCCACGACACGGGTGACCGTGGCCGTCACCACGCGGTTCGGCCCCAGGTCCGGCCCGCCCCCTCGCCCGCAGGAGAACAGCCCGCCGCCCGCCACCGCCAGCGCGGCGAAGGCCAGGACCCACAGCACGCGAGGCCGAGCCGTCGAGGAAGGCCTTCAGCGGCCCGCCCCAGATCGAGCGCCCGATCGCGAACCCCACGTACCCGTCCACCGGGGCGCCCGCCCGCAGCCACTCGTCCACCTTGTCGTCGTCGGCGCCCCGCCCCAGCACCACGCACACCACGCCGTCGCGGCCGCCGGCCCGGGACTGCTGCGCGATCCGCTCGCAGTCCGCACGCTCGTCGACCCCCTCGATCTTCCAGATGTCCGGCTCCACGCCGGCGTCCTGCAGCTCGGCGATGGCCCGGCGCATCAGCTCGGGGCGCAGCTCGGCGTCGTAGCGGTCGGTGTCGCCGCCCACCGACTCCAGCTGCGACGGCTCGGCGGGCACCAGCAGCTCGAACAGGAACTTGCGATCGCGCTCATGCAGCCAGTCGGCCAGCCGGCGCAGCCGCCCGGCCTGGCGCCGGTTCATCTCGGCGTCGCCGTCGGGGTTGTAGCGGACCAGCACCTTGGAGAAGTCGGGATCGAAGCGCTCGATGTGGGCGCCGAACTCCTCGCCGTACTCGAAGTCGAACTCGTCCTGGCCGCTCTTCTCCACCGGCATCGCCAGCTTGATGCCCCGCTCCTTGATCTCCTCGGGCACCCGGGTGGGGCCCCCGAACTGCTCGTCCACGAGCCCGCCGGTGACCTGGGCTTCGGCTCCGCGCTCCAGCGCGACCACCAGCCCCTCGAAGATCAGGTGCTTGCCGTCGGAGATGCGCGCGGCCTCCTCGGGGCTGGGCTGGCCCTCGATCCCGAAGCGCTTGACGAACGATCCCCGGTGGTCGAACGCCAGGATGTAGAGCTTGCCGTCGTAGCCCAGAGCCATCGGTCCTCGCTTCTCCTCGCTTGCGCTGCGCCTGGGCGGCAAGGCTATCGCGGCTGGGGCGCCGGGTACGCTTGCGCCGCCATGGAGCACCGGTTCACGGGACCGAGCTTCACGATCGGCATCGAGGAGGAGCTGATGATCCTCGACGCCGAGACCCTCGAGCTCACCAACATGATCGAGGCGATGCTCGAGGCCTCCCCCAGCGAGGAGCTCACCGGCGAGGTCAAGCCGGAGCTGATGGAGTCGGTGCTGGAGATCGCCACCACCCCCTGCCGCGACACGGTGGAGGCGGGGCGCCAGCTGCGCGACCTCCGCGCCCGGGTGTGCGAGACGGCTCGCGACAAGGGGCTGGCGATCGGCGCGGCCGGGACCCATCCCTTCGCGATGTGGGAGGACCAGCGCATCGTCGCCCGGCCCCGCTACCGCGACCTGATCAGCGCCCTGCGCTTCGTGGCCCGTCAGGAGATCATCTTCGGCATCCACGTCCACGTGGGGATGGACGATCCCGACAAGGCGATCCACGTGGCCAACGGGATGCGGGTGCACGTCCCCGTGCTGCTGGCGCTGTCGGCCAACTCCCCGTTCTGGCGGGCGGACGCCACCGGGCTGGCCTCCAGCCGCACCCCGATCTTCCGGGCGTTCCCTCGCGTGGGCATCCCGCCCACCTACCGGGACTGGGCGGACTACGAGCGCCGGATCGAGTTCATGTACGCCTCCGGGGTGATCGACGACTACACCTACCTGTGGTACGACGTGCGGCCCCACCCCAACCTGGGGACGGTCGAGGTCCGGGTGATGGACGCCCAGACCCGGGTGGAGCACACCGTGGGGCTGGCCGCGCTGACCCAGGCGCTGGTCAAGGAGCTGGCCGAGCACTTCGACGCCGGCAAGCGGCTGTCGCGCTATCCGTTCGAGATGCTGGACGAGAACAAGTGGTTGGCCGCCCGGCACGGGCTGGAGGGGGAGCTGGTCGACCTGCCCAGGCGGGACCGCGTGAACACCCGCGAGCTGGCCCGCCGTCTCCTCGACCGCTCCCGCGAGCACGCCGAGGACCTGGGCTCGGCCGGCGATCTGGAGGCCGTGGACGACCTGCTGCGCCACGGCAACGGCGCCCAGCGCCAGGTCGTGGTCTACGAGGCCAACCATGACCTGCGCGAGGTGGTGGGCGAGATCGTGGAGGCCACGAACGCCTAGGTGCGGTGGGCCCTCGCGGGCGCCTCCGGCCGGTGTCTAGAATCGGCTCGGGATGTCCAGCGGCGCGGACCTCTTCGTCGTGTGCAAGACCTGCGGGTCCGAGGTGAGTCCGTACATCACCGAGTGCCCGTACTGCGGCAGCCGGCTGCGCAAGCGGGCGCCCAAGATCGACCGGGGCGGCGGGCCCCGCGAGCGGCGCTTCCTGCGCGCCCCGCGCCAACGCCCGTCGCTGGGCCGGCTGCGGCGGGGCGAGCTCCCCGGCATCCGGGTGGAGTCGCGCCCCTACGTCGCCATCGCCGCGGTCATCCTGAGCATCGGGGCGTCGATCGCCGTCCAGACCAGCAGCGTCAGCACCGCCGACCTGGCGATCGTGGGCAAGCCCACCGGGCACTGGTGGCATGTGGCCACGGCGCCGTTCGTGTACCTGAACACCGGCTACGCGCTGGTGGGCCTGCTCACGATTGCGCTGTTCGGCTGGCTGCTGGAGCGCCGCCACGGCCACCTGGCCACCGCGGTCATCTTCCTGGCCGGCGGGGCCGGGGGGATGGCGCTCGCGGCCGTGGCCGAGTCGTTCCCGGTGGCGGCGGGCGGCAACGGCGCCGCGCTGGCCCTGCTGTGCGCCTGGGCGGTGCCGGACCTGATCGAGCGGCGCCGGGGCGGCGAGACCGAGTCCGACCTCCTGGGGGCCCTGGTGATCGCGGTGGTGGTGGCGCTGATCCCGCTGGCCGCCCAGGAGGCGGACTGGCTGGCCGCAGCCGGCGGGGCGGCGATCGGCCTGTTCAGCGGGCTGGCGCTCATGCTGGCGCGGCGCGGCTAGGCCGCGCCTGCGCGGACCGCGATCGTCCCGGCCTCGCCCTCCACCAGGCGGCCCACCCGCGCGCCCGGCACCTCGTTCGCGCGCGCGGAGGGCAGCGCCACCAGGAGTCCGCCCGACGTCATCGGGTCGGTGAGCAGCCGCCGGCGGGCGACCGGCACGCCGGCGTCGAAGGTGGCGAACGTAGCGGCGTGCTCGGCGTTGCGCCGGGCGCCGCCGCTCACCGCGGTCTCGTGCTCCAGCAGCTCCAGCGCCCCCGCGAGGGCGGGGACGGCGGCGGCCTCGACCTCGGCGGCGACCCCGCTGGCCTGCGCGAGCTCGTGCAGGTGGCCGAGCAGGCCGAAGCCGGTGACGTCGGTCATGGCCCCGGCGCCGGCCGCCCGGGCCGCCGCCGCGGCGTCGCGGTTGAGTACGAGCATCGCCTCCACCGCGGCCTCCAGGTGCCCGTCCGCGACCAGCCCCCGCTTGCCCGCGGTGGAGATGGCGCCCGCGCCCAGCGGCTTGGTCAGGACCAGCGCCTCGCCCGGGCGCCCGGCCGCGTTCGTGATGACCTCGTCGGGATGCACGACGCCGGTGACCGCCAGCCCGTACTTGGGCTCGGGGTCGTCGATCGAGTGGCCGCCGACCACGGCCACGCCCGCGGCGGCGGCCACGTCGGAGCCCCCGCGCAGGATCTCGCCCAGCACCTCGCCCCCCAGGTCGCGGAGCGAGAACGCCACCAGGTTCAGCGCGGTCACCGGCATGGCGCCCATCGCGTAGACGTCGGAGAGCGCGTTGGTGGCGGCGATGCGCCCGAAGTCGTAGGGGTCGTCGACGATCGGCGTGAAGAAGTCGACGGTCTGGACCAGCGCCAGGTCGTCGCGCAACCGGTACACGCCGGCGTCGTCGGCGGTGGCCGGGCCCACCAGCAGCGCCGGATCGGCCGGCGCCGGGAGCTCGGCGAGGAGGGGCGCCAGCTCGGCCGCGCCCAGCTTGCAGCCGCATCCGGCCCCGTGGGACAGCGCCGTGAGCTTCAGGTCCACGCTCGTATGATTGCGCGGTGCTCGACGGGCCCTACAGCGACGACGAGATCGACGCCGCCGTCCAGGCGCTGACGGAGCCCGAGCGGCTCGCCGGCGCGCGTGACGCGGTCGCCCGCGTGGCCCCCCAGCTGCAGCGCGTCCTGGACGAGGCGCTGGCCGGCGGCGGATGGTTCGCCGAGGCCCACGAGGCCCAGGTGGAGCGGGCCGTCGCCCCCGGCGACCTCCAGGAGCGGCGCCGGGCGGTGGGCAACCTGGTCGCCGAGGAGACGCGCCTGGGGATGCTCGTCGGCGTCGCGGTGGGCATCGAGCTCGCCCGCGAGTTGAGCAAGCACCCGCAACCCAAGGAGGACTGATGGAGATCCTCTTCCTCGGCCACGCCTGCTTCGAGCTGTCCGAGGGCGACGCGCGCGTCCTCGTGGACCCCTTCCTGACCGGCAACCCCAAGGCCGCCGTCGGCCCGGACGAGGTGGACCCCACCCACATCCTGCTCACGCACGGGCACGCCGACCACATCGGCGACGCCGTGCCTCTCGCCCAGCGCACCGGGGCCCCGGTGGTGGCGATCGTCGAGCTCGCGGGGGAGATCGGCGAGGACGGCGTGGAGACCTTCGACCCCAACCTGGGCGGGACCGTCGAGTTCGACTGGGGCTGGGTGCGGCTGGTGCCCGCCTGGCACACGTCCACCACGCCCAAGGGGACGGTGAACACCCCCGCCGGCCTGGTGATCAACCTGGGCGGCAAGACCGTCTACCACCTGGGCGACACGGCGCTGTTCTCCGACCTGCAGCTGGTGTCGCGCCGCGACGAGATCGACGTGGCGCTGATGTGCATCGGAGGGCACTACACGATGGACCGCCAGGACGGCGTCCAGGCCGCGGACCTGATCGGCGCCCACGAGGTGATCCCCTGCCACTACGACACCTTCCCGCCGATCGAGACCGACGCCCAGGCGTTCAAGTCCGACGTCGAGCAGCGCACGTCGTATGAGTCGCGCAAGGCGGAGAAGGTCGTCGTCCTGCAGCCGGGCGAGACGCACACCCCGTGACCACGGCGGTGGTGCTCATCGAGGCGGAACGGACCGCCCTGCCCACGCTGGGCGGGACGCTGGCCGACGTGGAGGGCGTCTCGGAGGCCTGGTCGGTGACCGGCGAGTGGGACTTCGTGGCGATCGTCCGCGTCCACGACCACGACCAGCTGGCCGGAGTGATCACCGGTCAGATCGGCCAGCTGGAGGGCGTCACCCGGACCCGGACGATGGTGGCGTTCGAGGTCTTCTCGCGCCACGACCTCGAGGCGCTGTTCTCGATCGGGCAGTGAGCACGGACCGCCGTGCGATCACCGCTGTGACGCTGTGCGCCGCACTGGGAGCCGGGGGCTGCGGCGGGGGAGGAGGCGGCAAGAGCGCCGCGGGCACCGCCTCCACCACTACCGCCACCACCCCGACTCCCACCACGACCGCACCGGCGCCGACCGCGACCACGCCGCGACCGTCCGCCGTCCCGCCGGCCACCACGCCCAGGGGCGGACCCAACGCCTCCGAGCCGATCCGGATCCCGGCCACGTTCACCCTCCGCGCCGGCCGCCTGACCCCGGGCACGATCACCGTCCCGCCCTTCCTGGCGATCGCCATCAGCGTGCGCAACGCCGACTCCCGGCCGCACACGATCGTCGTCCGGGCCGACCGCGCCTACCGCCTGCTGGCCGCGCCCGGCCGCCGGACGGCCCGCACGCTGCCCGGCCAGCGAGCCGGCAGCTACCCGGTCCTGGTGGACGGCGCGCGCCGGGGGACGCTGGTCGCGGGCGGCGAGCCCGGCCCCTGATTCCTTAGGTTGGCCAGCCAGCCAGTTTCCGCTACGCTGCGCCGAACTCGCCGCCCGAGCCCGAAGGAGGAACCGAGGGTGTCCGACGTCACCACCCAGCACGCGACCGAGCGCGCAGACTTCCAGGCCACCTCCGACCCCGCGCTGCTGGAGTCGGCCGATCGCGGCGAGTCCCAGCTGCTGGACTACCACCAGCTCTACGAGCTGTGGGAGCGCCAGCAGTGGCGCACGCAGGACCTCGACTTCTCCCAGGACCGCGTCGACTGGCACGAGCGGATCCCGCCGGACGAGCGCTACGCCCGGATGTACGGCCTGAGCTCGTTCTTCGTGGGCGAGCAGCGGGTGGCGGAGGAGCTGGGGCCGATGATGCGCGCCTGCCCGCAGGAGGACATGCGGATCTTCCTGTGCACGCAGATCGCCGACGAGGCGCGGCACGTGGCCTTCTTCGACCGCTTCTACGCCGAGGTGGGCGTGCTCGAGGCCGGCGACCTGCGGGGGCGCCTGGAGGAGACGTCCCAGCACCTGAACCCGGAGTTCGAGGAGCTGTTCGACCAGGCGCTGCGCGACCGGGTGGACCGGCTGGGCCGCGACCCCGGGGACCTGGAGACCCTGGTCGAGGCCGTGACCATCTACCACATGGTCATCGAGGGCATGCTCGCCCTCACGGGCCAGCACTTCATCATCGAGTACAACGAGGAGCAGGGCACCCTCCCGGCGTTCGTGGAGGGCTTCCTCAAGGTCGCCCGCGACGAGCACCGCCACGTGGCCTTCGGTGCCCGCTTCCTGCGCGACATGTCGCAGCGGGACCCGCGCTACACCGAGGCGATCCAGCGGGCGATGGCCGACGCCCTGCCGCTGGCCGAGGGCGTGCTCAGGCCGAAGTGGATCCCCGAGGAGCAGCCCGACGACGTCGAGATCTTCGGCACCACGATCGCAGAGACGCGCGAGTTCGCGGCCAAGGCGCTGGGGCGCCGGCTGAAGGTCATCGGGCTGGTCGCCACCGCCTAGGGCGGATACGTTCCGGGCGTGCGCCTGCACGCCCACGAGTACGGCGATCCCGCGGGGCCGCCGGTCGTCTGCCTGCACGGCGTCACCAGCCACGGCCAGCGCTTCCGCCGCCTGGGCGAGGGACCGCTGGCGGCGCGCCGGGTGGTGGCGCCCGACCTCCGGGGCCACGGCCACAGCGACCGGTCGCCGCCCTGGAGCACGGCCACCCACGCCAGCGACGTCCTGGACACGATCGACGCGCTGGGGATCGACCGCGCCGCCTGGCTCGGCGTCTCCTTCGGCGGGCGGGTGACCGCGGCCGTGACGGCGCGCGAGCCCGGCCGGGTGGAGCGGATCGCGCTGCTGGACCCCGCGCTGCAGCTCCCCGCGGACGTGTGCGCGGTCCAGGCCGAGCTCGAATGCCAGCCGCACGTGTTCGCCAGCGCCGAGGCGGCGATCGAGGAGCGGCTGGCCGCGGGCACGCTGTTCTCCACTCCCCGCGAGTTCCTGGAGGAGGAGGCCAGCCAGCACCTCGAGCCGGTGGAGGGCGGCCTGCGCTACCGCTACAGCGCCCAGGCGGCGATCGCCGCCTGGGGCGAGATGGCCGACCAGGCCCCGCCGATCGCCGACGTGCCCACGCTCATCCTGCACGGCGAGCGCTCGTGGCTTGCGCTCGACGCCCACGTCGAGCGCTATCGCGAGCGGCTGGGCGAGCGGCTGGAGCTGGCCACGCTCCCCGCCGGCCATGCGCTGCTGTGGGACGCCTTCGCCGAGACCAGCGCCCGGCTGGCCCGGTTCCTGGAGACCCAGCCTCGCTAGCCCGAGCCCGACTGCGCGGGCTGCGGCGGAGGCGGCGGCGGGGTGGTCTCGGTGGTGGTGGAGGAGGGCGGCGAGCCGCCGTCGTCGTCCGACGCCGGGGGCGGCCCACTGGTGCCGCCGGTGCCGGAGGACGTGGCGCCGGGCGCGGTAGTGGTGGACGGGGGCGGCGTCGGGGAAGTGGACGTGGCGGTGGTGGGGAGGACGGTGGTGTCGGTGAGCGTCTCGGTCCGGGTCGCGGCCGGCGGGGACGGCGGCGGCGGCGGCGGCGCGGGCGTGGTGGCCGGCTGGACGTCCCCCAGCGTCGTGGTCTTGGCCTGGGCCGTCTCGGCCACCGGCTTCTTGGCGGGCGCCGGGCGGTGGACGGTCGCCGGCTTGGCGTTCGTCACCGGGGCCGCGAGGCCGCGGTCCCCGCGGCCGTGGAGGCGGCGGCCCCGGCTCCGGCCCCGGCGCTCGCGCCCCCGCCGGCGGTGGCCGAGCTCCCGAAGCCGATATGGGCCAGCAGCAGCTTCTTGAGCAGCAGGACCGGGCCCACCGGGAAGATCGCGGCCAGCGCCTTGTTGGTCTCGCGCAGCTGCTTGCGGAAGGCCGAGCAGCGATCGCAGGTCCGCAGGTGCCGGCGCGCGGGCGGCGCGAGCTTCTTGAGGCCCTCCGCCACCTCGCCCAGCTCCAGGCGGACCTGGTCGCAGGAGAGCTGGCGGGCCTCGGCCGCCTCGGCCAGGGAGACGCGCGCCCGCACCAGCAGCGACTTGACGCTGGGGACGGTGGTGTCCATCGCCTCGGCGATCTGCTCGTAGGAGAGCGCGTCGATCTCCCGGAGCAGCAGGGCGCTGCGCTGGGTCTCCGGCAGCTCCTGGACGTCGGCCAGCAGCAGGCGGAAGTCCTCGCGCTTGTGCACGCGGTCGGCGGTGGTCTGCCCGTTCTCCGAGAAGTGGACGTCCATCGAGTCGACGCCGATCGCCTGGGCGCGCCGCAGGTGGTTGAGCGAGCGGTTGCGGGCGATCCGGTACAGCCAGGGCCGCACGTTGAGCGGGCGGTCGTCGGCCTGGATGGCGTTGAAGGCGGCCGCGAACACCTCCTGGAGCACGTCCTCGGCGTCCTCCCGGCAGCCCAGCATGTGCCGGCAGAACGCCAGCAGGCGGGACTGGTAGCGGGCCATCAGCGCCTCGAAGGCGTGATGGTTGCCCCGCCGGATCAGTCCGACGAGCCGTTCGTCGGACTGCAGCCGCAGCAGGGGCGAGCGACCGTGGACGCCGGCGACGCCGGCGTGCTTGAGAGCTGATACCTCCACGCGCGTGAGTCCCTTCGCCGAGAGGACACCGTAGCAACGCTCGAGTTGCGCTCGGGGCGATCCGGGCTGGTGTGCATGGGCACGGATTACACTGGGAGCGCGCGCCCGGGTGGCGGAATGGCAGTCGCGGCCGGCTTAAACCCGGCTGTCCCTCGGGACATGTGGGTTCGAGTCCCACCCCGGGCATCGTCGAGGCGGGTGTCGGCCGGCGCTAGCCGGGCACCGTGAGCACGATCTTCCCGCGCGTGTGG
>VAXS01000237.1 GCA_005883255.1 Actinomycetota bacterium
CGCCCAACCCGCCCGGCGCAGCCGCCAGCCCAGGTCCAGGTCCTCGGCGTACAGCCACTGCGACTCGTCGAACCCGCCCGCCGCGTCCCAGGCCGGACGGCGCACGAGCAGGAACGCCCCGATCGCCCACGGGACGCGGCGCGCACGCTCCGAATCCCAGCTCCCGGGCAGGGCCAGGCGGTCGGCCAGCGCCGGCGCCAGGCGCAGCGCCCCCAGGTTGAGCCCCAGCGCGAACGGGACGCTGGGGAACGGGAAGACCGAGTGCTGGGCGCTCCCGTCCGGGAGCAGCAACCGCGGGGCCAGCGCGCCCGCCCCGGAGTCGGCCGCCCCGGCGGCCAGCAGTCTCTCCAGCGCACCGGCGCGCACGCGCACGTCGGCGTTGGCCATCGCCAGCCACGGCGTGTCGGTGCCCGCGGCCACGCGGTTGACCGCGGCCCCGAACCCCAGGTTGACGCCTGCTCGCTCCAGCCGGACCCACCCGAAGCGCTCGGCCACCAGCTCGGCCGAGCCGTCGTCGGAGGCGTTGTCCACCACCCACACCTCCGCCCGGCCGGCGTCGGCCTCCCCGGCCAGCGACTCCAGGCAGCGCGCCAGCAGCTCGCGCGTGTTCCAGGAGACGACCGCGACCGCTACCGGCGCGGCCACGCCCGGGCCAGCAACTCGGTGTCGGCGGCGGTCTGGAACTTCACGACGAGTCCCTGGTCGAAGGTGAACAGGTCGGCGGTATCCATCTCCCCGTCGTCGAGTGTGACGTGGCACAGCACGCACACGTGCTCGCCCTCGCCGAACCAGTACTCGGGGTTGACCGTCCAGTCGCGCTCGCCCAGGCGCCGCCAGAGCTCGAGCACGTCGCCCTTCCCGCTGAAGACGCCGCTGACCGCGCTGGTGCCGGGGACGATCCACTCCACGTCGTCGGCCAGCAGGGCCAGGGCGCCGTCCAGGTCGCCGCTGGAGAAGGCGGCGTACCCGGCGCGGGCGGTCTCCAGGTTGGTCATCAGTACGAGCGCGGCAGCCCGAGCGAGTGCTCGGCCACGTAGTTGAGGATCATCTCGCGCGAGACCGGGGCGATGCGCATCGTGCGCACGCTCCACCACATGTCGACCAGGCCGTACTCGAGCGCCACGCCGTTGCCGCCGTGCGCCTGGATCGCTCGATCCACGCACTTGATGGCCGCCTCGGCGGCGGCGTACTTGGCCATGTTCGACGCCTCCCCCGCTCCCCGCGCGCCGGCGTCGTAGAGCGCACAGGCCTTGCGGGTCATGAGCGCGGCCAGCTCGAGCTCGATCTTCGCCTCGGCCAGGGGGTGGGCGACGCCCTGGTGGCTGCCGATCGGCGCGCTCCACACCGTGCGCTCGCGCGCGTAGGAGGCCGCCTTCTCCAGCGCCCGGCGGCCAGCGCCCAGGGCCAGCGACGCGGTCATGATCCGCTCCGGGTTCAGCCCGTCGAACAGGACCGCCAGGCCCTGGTGCTCCGGCCCCACGAGCCGGTCGGGCGCGACCACCACGTCGTCGAAGAACAGCTGCCATTGGCGGTCGGCGTTGCGGGGCGCGGTGGGGACCTCCTGGCGCTCCAGGCCCGCAGCGTCGGCGTCCACCACGAACAGGGACAGCATCCCGCGCCCGCTCTGGTCGTTCACGCCCGTGCGCGCCACCACCAGCAGCGCCTGCGCGTCCTCCACGCCCGAGATGAACGTCTTGCTCCCGCGCAGGACGTAGGACCCGTTCCGCCGGACGGCACTGGTCTGGAGGTTGTGCGTGTTGGTCCCGGCGTCGGCTTCGGTCACGGCGAACGCCACCTTGAAGTCGCCGCGACCGATCCCCCGCAGCCAGCGCTCCTTCTGCTCCGGCGTCCCGTGGCGGGCCAGCACGCTGCCGGCGATCGCCGGCGAGACCACGATCAGCAGCACCGCGCAGCCGGCGCGCGCCACCTCCTCCCCCACCGCCGCCAGCTCGGTGAGCCCGCGCCCGCCGCCGTCGTACTCCTCGGGCACGTTGACGCCCAGGTATCCCCGCGCGGCCAGCGCGTCCCAGAGCTCGCTGGGCGGCTCGCTGGCGGCGATCTTGCCGCGCATGTACTCGGGCCCGAACCCGGCGCAGATCCCGGCCACCGCCTCGCGGAGCATCGTCTCCTCGTCGCTGGGGAGGAGCGACAGCGTCGGGGCGACCGGCGGAGCGCTCACGCCCGCACGCGGCGCAAGCCCATCCGCCAGAGCTCGTCGGCCGTGTACGTGCGGACCCCCAGGGTCCAGCAGTTCTCGAGCTCCGCGGTCTCGCTCCGGGGCGGGACGTCGAGCGGCCGCACCACGCGGTAGAGGTCGACCCCGTCGGTCAGGTAGGCGTCCTGCGTCGCGGCTGCCTCGTCGATCTGGGTCGGCGCGGCGGTGACCATGGCTTGAGACTACCCCCCGTATCGGGTAAAGCACGCGCATGACCAGCGCCACCTCCTCCCCTCCCCAGCCGCTCTCCCAGTCCGAGCTCGAGCGCATCGACGCCTATTGGCGGGCCGCCAACTACCTCTCCGTCGGCCAGATCTACCTGGTCGCCAACCCCCTGCTGCGCGAGCCGCTGCGGCTGGAGCACGTCAAGCCCCGGCTGCTGGGCCACTGGGGCACGACCCCGGGGCTGAACCTGGTCTACGCGCACATGAACCGGCTCATCCGCGAGCACGACCTCGATGCGATCTTCATCTGCGGCCCGGGCCACGGCGGCCCGGCGGCGGTGGCGAACACGTACCTGGAGGGCTCCTACACCGAGCTCTACCCACACGTGGGCCGCGACGAGGAGGGCCTGCGCCGCCTGTTTCGCCAGTTCTCGTTCCCGGGCGGCATCCCCAGCCACGCCGCGGCCGAGACGCCCGGCTCGATCCACGAGGGCGGCGAGCTGGGCTACGCGCTGATCCACGCCTACGGGGCGGCGTTCGACAACCCCGACCTGGTGGCGTGCTGCGTGGTGGGCGACGGCGAGGCCGAGACCGGCCCGCTGGCCGCCAGCTGGCACTCGAACAAGTTCCTCGATCCCGCGCGCGACGGCGCCGTCCTGCCGATCCTCCACCTC
>VAXS01000112.1 GCA_005883255.1 Actinomycetota bacterium
GTGTCGGCGCGCCCGCCGTACCGGCGCGCCGACATCCGGAGCACGCGCGAGCCGGCCGCGCGCATCGCCCGGGGCGCGGCCAGGGATCGCAGCGCCTGGTCGCCGGCCTGGGGGTCCTGGCTGTACTCGTAGAACAGCAGCCGCCGGGTGTGGGGCGCGACCTGCTCGTCGAAGAAGTCCTCCAGCTCCAGCGCCCGGCGCCGCTCGTCGGGGTCGGCCGGGTACAGCGGCGGGTCGGGCCAGCGGCGCTCCAGCGCCTCGATGATCCGCGTCGAATCCCCGATCGACTGCCCGTCGAGGTCGAGCACCGGGAGCGTGGGCCGCCGGGTCTTCACCAGCGCGACCAGCGGATGGAGCAGACCGGGCAACGGCGCCCGGCGCTCGTGCGCCACCCGCTTGTGGTCCAGCGCCCAGCGCGCCTTCTCGTTGTAGTGCGAGATCTCGATGTGCCAGAGGACGGGCGTGGCCACGCCCGAAACCTACTGACGGTGCGCGCCTCCGGCCATCGCCGGGAGGATCACGAGCGTGTCGCCCTCCCCCACCGGGGTGTCCAGGCCCTGGAGCACGCGGACGTCCTCGTCGTTGAGGTAGACGTTCACGTAGCGGTTGAGCTCGCCGCCGTTCCCGAACAGCTGCGACTCGGTGCCCGGATGCGCGTCCACCAGCGCCCGCAGGACCTCCCCGACGTCGCCGCCGCCGGCGGCGACCTCCTTCTCGCCTCCGACCGACGGGCGCAGGACGGGTGGGATCTTGACCGTCGCCATGCGGCGCCGCAGGCTAACGACTACCCGGCCGCGGCGCAGAACGCCTCGTAGTCCGGGAAGACCCCCATCTCCTCGTCGGAGATCGACTCGGGGTCGCGCGAGCAGATCGGGCACTCGGGGTCGCGCTGGACCTTCACCGTGGTGAACGTCGCGCCCAGGGCGTCGTAGAGCAGCAGGCGCCCGATCAGCGGGTCGCCCTGGCCGATCACGAGCTTGACCGCCTCGGTGGCCTGGAGCAGTCCCATCACGCCCGGCAGCACGCCCAGCACGCCGTTGGCGCCGCACGACGGGGCCAGCTCGGCCGGCGGCGGCTCGCGGAACAGGCAGCGGTAGCACGGCCCCTGGTAGGGGGCGAACACCGAGAGCTGCCCGTCGAAGCCCAGGATCGCGGCCGACACGACCGGGATCCGCAGCCGGACCGACGCGTCGTTGAGGAGGTAGCGGGTGGGGAAGTTGTCCAGGCCGTCGACGATCACGTCGTAGCCGTCGATGATCTCCATGATGTTGGAGGCGTCCAGCCGGACCGGGTACTTCACGACCTCGACGTCGGGGTTGATCGCCTGGATCGTCTCCTCGGCGGAGTCCACCTTCGGGA
The DNA here is from genome assembly GCA_005883255.1 of Actinomycetota bacterium. Taxonomy (GTDB): domain Bacteria; phylum Actinomycetota; class Thermoleophilia; order Solirubrobacterales; family Solirubrobacteraceae; genus AC-38. The sequence goes on from VAXS01000112.1 coordinate 1,360, forward strand.
CGCCGATGCGGTCGGTGGTGTGCACCACCTGGCGCTGGAGGTTGGAGAGGTCGACCGCGTCGTCGTCGACGATGCCCAGCGTGCCCACGCCCGCCGCGGCCAGGTAGAGCGCGGCCGGCGAGCCCAGCCCGCCGGCGCCCAGCAGCAGCACCTTGGCCTCGAGCAGCTTCTGCTGCCCCTCCACCCCCACCTCGGGGATCAGCAGATGGCGGCTGTAGCGCTCGCGCTGCTCGCGGGTGAGCGACTTCGGGACCTCGACCTCGTAGCCGCGGTCCTTCCACAGCGTGATGCCGCCGCGCATCGACTCGACGTTCTCGTAGCCCAGCAGCTCCTTGAGCGCATGCGCGCCCCAGGCCGAGCGGTTGCCCGACTGGCAGTACAGGACCACGTGGGCGCCGCGGTCCGGCACCGCGTTCTCGATCCGGCTCTCCAGGTAGCTGCGGGGGACGTGGACGGCGCCCGGGATGTGGCCCGCCTCGAACTCCTCCGCCTCGCGCACGTCCACGAGGACGACGCCGTTGGCCAGCTGACCGCGGACGTCGCCGGGATCGACCTCGTCGATCCGCGACTTGATCTGCTTGAGGACGTCGGCGCCGGAGGGACTCATTACTTCAGGAAGTGTAGCGCCCCATTTTGGGGGGTGGTGGGTCAGCATTTTGGGGCTGCCCGACCCCCTTAACGCTAGCTGGGGCGCCCGCTCCCGTGGGCGCCCCAGCAAACCAGGCCCTTCAGCTGCTGCGTAGCAAGCGCTTCCCGCTTCAAGTCCGGTCGGCGTTCTCCGCACCGGAAGTATCGCTCGGAGGCAAGCCTTGCAACATCGGGTCTGGACCCCATTTCAGGCAGGGGCCTGGAACGCCGATGCTGGGGGCAGATGAGGCGGATCCCCCTCCTGTGGCAGCTGCTGGCCATCAACACCCTGCTGATCGGCGGCACGGTGATGGCCGCCCTGCTCATCGCGCACCCGGCGCTGGACACCGCCAATGGCCGCCAGCCGTTCGTGGTGCTGGGCGGCGGCGTCATCGCCGTGCTGCTGGGCAACCTGCTCCTGCTGCGCCGGCGCCTGCATCCCCTGGCCCACCTCATCGACACGATGGAGCGGACCGACCTCTCGTCCCAGGGGCGCCGGGCCGACCCGCGGGGCGCCGAGTCGGTGGAGGTGGCCCGCCTGCACGCGGCCTTCAACCGGATGCTCGACCGGCTCGAGGCCGAGCGGCGGTCGGGAGCCCGGGCCGTCGTGCGTGCGCAGGAGCAGGAGCGCCAGCGGATCGCCCAGGACCTGCACGACGAGGTCAACCAGGCGCTCACCGCGATCATCCTGCGGCTGGAGGCCTCCGCCCAGGACGCGCGGGACCCGCTGCGCCGGGAGCTGCGCGAGACCAAGCTGCTGGCCAACCAGGCGATGGAGGAGCTGCTCAACCTGGCGCGCGAGCTGCGCCCCAGCGCGCTCGACGACCACGGCCTGGTGCCGGCGCTGCGCCAGCAGGTCCGCGACTTCTCCGAGCGCACCGGGATCCACGCCGAGTTCCGCCGCCGCGGCGACGTGCCGCCGCTGAGCAACGACCAGCAGCTGGTGATCTACCGGGTCACCCAGGAGTCGCTCTCCAACGTCGCCAAGCACGCGCACGCGGGGGCCGTCGAGGTCGAGCTGTCGTTCGTGGGGCGCACCGTCCTGCGCGTCTCCGACGACGGCCGCGGCGTCAACGGCGCCGCCCGCAACGGAGGGCTGGGGGTGTCCGGCATGGAGGAGCGCGCCGTGCTGGTGGGCGGCAGCCTCGACGTCCGCTCCAAACCGGGGCAGGGGACCACCGTGACCCTGGCGATGTCCTGATGGCCACGCGCATCCTCATCGCCGACGACCACGGGATCGTGCGCAGCGGCCTCCGGCTGCTCCTGGATCGCCAGCCCGACATGCGGGTGGTCGCGGAGGCCAGCGACGGCGCCGAGGCCGTGGAGCTGGCGCTGCGCGAGCGCCCGGACCTGTGCATCCTCGACGTGGGCATGCCGGTGCTCACCGGCCTCCAGGCCACCCGGGAGATCAAGTCCCACGCGCCCGACGTGACCGTGCTCATGCTGTCCATGCACAGCGACGAGCGCTACCTGTTCGAAGCGCTCAAGGCCGGCGCCTCCGGCTACGTCCTCAAGGCCGAGGCCGACCAGGCCCTGGTGGCGGCCGCCCGCGCCGTGGGCAGGGGCGAGGCGTTCCTGACCAACGCCGCCGAGCGCTCGCTGATCCGGGACTGGATGGACGGCGACGAGTCGGCCGGGCCGCGCGAGCCTCTCACGCCCCGCGAGCAGGAGGTGGTCAAGCTGATCGCCGAGGCGCACACCAACACGCAGATCGCCGAGATCCTGCACCTGGCGGAGAAGACGGTGGAGTCGCACCGGGCCAACGTGCTGCGGAAGCTGGGCATGCGCGACCGCGTCGAGCTGGTGCGCTACGCGATCCGCCGCGGCCTGGTCGAGCCCTAGGCCGGGCTCGCCGTAGGGAGCGCCGGCTAGGCTGCCGGCGATGTGCGGGATCGCGGGCATCCACGCCCCGGGCGGCGAGGCCGACCCTCAGCTGGTGGCGGCCATGGTCCGCCGGCTGGTCCATCGCGGGCCGGACGGGGACGGCTTCTTCGACGCCGCCGGCGTGGCGCTGGGCATGCGCCGGCTGGCGATCATCGACCCCGAGCGCGGCCACCAGCCGCTGCGCGACGAGTCGGGCGACGTGGTGGCCGTGTTCAACGGCGAGCTCTACAACCACGCCGAGCTGCGGACGGGGTTGGAGGCGCGCGGCCACCGGCTGCGGTCGGGCTCGGACGGCGAGGTCATCCCGCATCTCTACGAGGAGGAGGGACCGGGCTTCGTGGAGCGGCTGGACGGCATCTTCGCCATCGCGCTGTGGGACCGTCGCACCCACGCGCTGCACCTGGCCCGCGACCGCTTCGGGGTCAAGCCGCTGTACTGGTCGCGGGCAGGCGGGCACCTGACGTTCGCGTCCGAGGTCAAGGCGCTGCTGGCCGATCCCGCCATCCCGCGCGAGGTGGACCTGGAGGCGGTGGACCGCTTCCTCACCTTCCGCTTCGTCCCCTCGCCGCTGACCGCGCTGCGGGCGGTGCGCAAGCTGCGGCCGGCCACCGTACTGTCGTCGGGCGCCGACGGCATGGTCGAGACCGAGTACGCCGCCGAGCCGCCCCGGCCCCGGCGGCGCGACCGCGGGGCGCTGGTCCGTGAGTACCGCGAGGCCTTCGAGGGCGCGGTCGCGCGCCAGATGATGAGCGACGTCCCCATCGGCGTGATGCTCTCGGGCGGCGTGGACTCGGGCGCGGTGTGCGCGGTGATGGCGCGGCACGCCCCCCTGGTCCGCGCCTACACCGTGGGCTTCGCCGGGGGCGGCGAGGAGGCGAACGAGATCGAGGCCGCCCGGCGCACCGCCGACCTGCTGGGCGCCGAGCACCACTCAGTGGTGATCTCCGAGCAGGAGTACCTGGAGGCCCTGCCTGGGTCGATGCTCACGGTCGAGGAGCCGATCGGGACCACCAGCGCGCTGGCGGTCCGCTACGTGGCCGAGCTGATGCGCCCCGACGTCAAGGTGGCGCTCTCCGGGCAGGGCGCCGACGAGCCGCTGGGCGGCTACGGCCGGCACCGCGGCGCGAAGTTGGCCGGGCTGCTGCGCCGGCTGCCGGGCGCCCGTCTGCTGGCCCGCGTCCTTCCCCGGCCGGCGGGCCGCGAGGCGCTGGCTCGCGGCCTCGACGCGCTGGCCGCCCGCGACGACGTCTCGCTGCTGCTCGGCGCCTACCGTGTGCTCTCCGACGCCGACAAGCGGGCGCTGTACCGGCCGGAGCTGGCGGACGCCCTGCGCGCCGCGCCCCCGCCGGCCGCGGCGCTCGAGGCGCTGCAGTCCCGCGCCGCCGACCTCGACCCGCTGGGGCAGATGCTCTACGTCGACACCCGCCTCAGCCTGCCCGACGAGCTGCTGATGATCGCCGACAAGATGTCGATGGCCGCCTCGGTGGAGCTGCGGGTGCCGATGCTCGACCGGGCGCTGGTCGCCCTGGCCGAGTCCGCCCACCCCTCCCAGCACGTCCGGCGCCTGGAGGGCAAGTCGCTGCACAAGCAGGCGCTGACCGGCCTGTTGCCCGAGCAGATCGTCCACCGCCGCAAGCTGGGCTGGCGCACCCCGGTGGACCGCTGGCTCCGCGGGCCCCTGCGCCCGCTGGCCGAGGAGGTCCTCCTGGGCGAGGGCGAGCTGTGCCGCCAGCTGTTCGACGCCGGCGCGCTGCGACGGCTGCTCGACGAGCACGCCTCCGGGCGGGCCGACCACACCCGGCAGCTGTTCTGCCTGCTCTCGCTGGGGCTGTGGCACCGCGGCTTCGTGGCGGCGCGCCCGGAGGTGGCCGCCGCGCGATGAAGGTCCTGTTCGTAGCCGCGCATCCTCCGCTTCCGCTGGACAACGGCGGGCGGCTGCGCACGTTCCACCTGCTGGACGAGCTGTGCCGGCGGGGAGAGGTCGTCCTGGCCTGCCTGGACCGCGAGCCGGGGTCGGGGATGGACCCCTGTCCCCGGCAGGCGATCCGGATGGCGCTGCCCGGCCTGCGGGCGCTGGAGGTGATCCCGGCCCCGCCCGCGCGCAAGCGCCTGCGCCAGCTGCGGGCGCTGGCGCTGGGCGGCTCCTACACCGAGCGGATGTTCCGCGCGCCCGACCTGATCCGGGCCGTGCGCGACGGCACCCAGCGCTTCGAGCCCGACCTCGTCCACTGCGACTCGCTGTTCTGCGCCTACGTGCATCCCAGCGGACCGGCGGCCACCGGCGAGTGGGTGCTGTCCATGCACAACTCCGAGTCGCTGCTCAAGCGCCGCCTGGCCGAGACCGCGACGGAATGGCCGCGCCGGCGGCTGTACCGGGCGGAGGCGCAGGCGCTGGAGGAGCTCGAGCGCCGCTGGCTGTCGGCCTACGACCACTGCCTGGCGGTCTCCGACCGCGAGCGCGACCTGTTCGCGCGGTTCAACCCCTCGGCGGTGACCATCCCCAACGGCGTGGAGCCGCTGCCCGAGCCCGGGCTGCCCAGCGCGCCGGCCGAGCACGAGCCCCTGCGCCTGCTGTTCGTGGGCTCGCTCAACTACGAGCCCAACCGCGACGGGCTGGAGTGGTTCGTCCACGAGGTGGCGCCGCGCGTGCGCGCGCGGGTGCGCATCGACGTGGAGGCGGTGGGGCCGGGCGCGCGCGGCCCGGAGCTGCCGGACGTCCGCTATCTGGGCCGGCTGGAGGACCTGGCGCCGGCCTACGAGCGGGCCCATGCCGCGGTGGTGCCGCTGCGCGCGGGGGCGGGCTCGCGGCTGAAGGTGCTGGAGGCGCTGGCCCACGGGGTCCCGCTGGTGTCGACCACGATCGGGGTGGAGGGGTTCGACCTCCAGGACGGCGAGCACGCGCTGATCGCCGACACCCCCGACGCGCTCGCCGAGCGCCTGGCGCTGCTCGACGCCAGCCTGCGGGGCAACCGCAACCTGGCGGCGTCGCTGGTGGACGCCGGCTACCACTTCGCGCACCGCTACTTCTGGCCGGCGATCGGCGAGCGGCTGGCGGCCACCTACGAGGCCTGGGTCGAGGACCACAGCTCCTCGATCGCCTCGTAGAGGCCGCGGCGGCGCAGCTCGAGCGGGAACTCGCGCAGGACGCGCTCGCGGGCCCGGGCGCGCGCGCCGTCCCCCTCCTCCAGCGCCCGGCGGATCCCGGCGGCCACGTCGGCCGGGCGGTCGGTGGGGACCTGGATGCCGGCGTCGCCCACCACCTCAGGCAGCGCTCCGGCAGCGGTCACCACCGGCACGCAGCCGGCGAGCATGGCCTCGGCCACCGCCAGCCCGAAGCCCTCGTGGTGGGAGGGCTGGACGTAGGTCGCCGCCTGGCGGAACAGGCGGTCCAGCTCCGGGCGCTCTAGCCAGCCGGTGAACCGGACGTTGGGCGAGGCCAGCGCGCGCAGGCGCTCGATCGCGTCGTCCTTCCAGAGGCCCGCCAGCACGAACTCGACGTCGGGCAGCTCCCGGGCGGCCTCCACGAACGCCCGCTGGCCCTTGATCTCCAGGTTGGCCCGGGTGACGAAGCCCACGTTGAGCGCCATGCGCCGGCGCTGGCCGGCGGGCAGCTCGCCGTAGGGGTCGGGCACGCCGTGGTGGATGACGCGCACCCGCGCGGCCGGGATGCCGACGTTGGCCTCGATCTCGCGCCGCGAGTAATGGGAGTTGGTGACCAGCCGGTCGGCCCGGCGCATCACCGCCCGGCTCAGCCACCGCCGCGGGCCGCCCTGCTGGAAGCCGTAGCCGATCTCGGGCATGTTCGCCGTGTCGAAGCCCCCCACGATCAGCAGCGACGGCTTGCCCAGCGCCCCGCCCAGGAGCACCGGGAAGAACGTGGGCCACGACGCCCACCAGCCCACGACCAGGTCGCAGCGGCGCAGCATCGGGGTGAGCCGGACCAGGTTCGTCACCCGGCCGGGCTGGCGCCACTCCTCCAGCGGCCAGCGCTCCGCCAGCAGCTCCCGGTCGATCCGGATGAACGAGGCGTCGCTGGGAGCGGCGAAGAGGATGCGGGGCCGGTCCATCACGCCGCCGGGGCGGGACCGCGGCCGATCGCCGCCGCCACCATCGCCCGGCCCTCGCCCAGCGGGCTGGAGGGCAGGCGCACGAGCGCGGCCGCGACCACCGCCACGCCGGCCAGCGCGCCCGCCACCTCGGCCGCCGCCGGCGAGGCGCCCGCAGCTCGCAGGGCGCCCCACACGCCCGCGGTGGTCGCGGCCTGCAGCGCCACGGGCAGCGCCACGCCGAGCAGCGCGCGGCCGATCCGGCCCGGGTCGAGCCGCAGCCGGCGCGCGCCCAGCGTGACATAGGCCGCCGCCAGCGGGACGAACAGCGCCAGGTGGGCGAACGCCGCCCCCCGGATGCCGTCCAGCGACACCAGGCCGATCAGCGCGCCCACCATGCCCGCCGCCCAGAACGCGTTCACGCGGGCCCGGAAGCCGATTCCGCCGGTGCCGGAGAGCGACTCGCCCAGCATGCCCACCAGCGCCTGCCCCACTCCCACCACCACCAGGATCTGGAACGGCGCCACCATCGGCCGCCACTCATGCCCGAGCAGCCCCGGCAGCACCGTGGGCGCCAGCACCACGATGGGCGCCACGAACGGCAGCAGGACCAGCGCCAGCAGGCGCAGCGAGACCAGCGTGCGACGGCCCACCGTGGGCAGGTCCTCGGTGGCGGCCGCGGCCGGGAACAGCACGCGGCCCACCTGCCACGAGACCTGGGTGAGCGGGGCGAAGGCCAGGGTGAAGGCCAGCGAGTACAGGCCCAGTCCCTCGGCGTGGCGCAGGTGCCCCACCACCAGGAAGTCGGCGTTGAGCGCCACGAAGTCGGTGAGCGCCAGCATGAAGAAGCCGATCCACCCGGCCTGGCGCAGCCGGATCGCCCGCTCCACGCTGGCGTGCTCGGGCTGGGTGCGGCGGGGAACCAGGTGGCGCGCCGCCACCCAGGCGAAGACGGTGAGCAGGGCCATCGAGGTCAGCTGCCGGATCACCAGCGCCCAGATGCCGGCGCCGGCCAGGCCGGCGGCGATCCCTGCCATCGACGACACCACCGCCGCGGCGATGTTCGCGCCCGCGTAGCGCTTGAACTGCAGGCGCTTCTGCAGCAGCGCCAGCGGGGTGATCCCCAGCGCGTACAGGAACACGCCGAGGCTGAGGACCCGGATGGCGTCGGCGTCGCCTCCGCTGGCGAAGGCGCCCGTGATCGGCCCGGCGGCGGCGGCGATCGCGGCGGTGGCCGCCAGCCCCACGCCCGCGTTGAGCAGCACCGCGCCCCGGAGCTCGGCCGGACCCACCCGCGGCGCGGCGATGATGCTGCCGCGCGTGCCCGAGTCCACCAGCAGCCCCGCCAGGTTGACCAGCACCATCCCTGTGGCCAGCGTCCCGAACGCCCGCGGCGGCACCAGGGCGGCCAGCAGCAGCAGCGAGCCCAGCCACAGGCCCTGGCTGGTCACGTGGCCGACGGCCATCCAGGAGACGGCGCGGGCGACGCGCTGGCGGGTGGGAGCGCTCACCAGTCCACGCCCGGGAGGGGGCCCCCCGGTGCCGCGCGCGCGCGCCGTTCGGCCAGGCGGTAGACGTGCGCCTTGCCCACCAGCCACACGTCGCCCTCGTCGGCGATGATCGGCGAGAACTGCCCGTCGGGGAATCGCCAGACCTCGCGGCCGGTGCGGGCGTCGAACCCGTAGGTGGTCGCGGGCCGCAGGGCGGAGATGTAGACGATCCCGTCGATCACGGTCGCCGACCCCAGGATCGGACCCAGCTGCTTGCTCCACAGCTCGTTGCCGGTGCGGACCGAGAGGGCGTGGAAGGAGCCGCCGAAGTCGCCGATGAAGGCGCGCCCGTGCCAGACCGCGGCGCTGGAGTACACGTAGCCGCTGCCGCCGCTGCGCCAGCGCTGCGACCCCGTTCGCGCGTCCAGCGCGTAGATGGAGCCGTCGTTCCCTCCCAGGATCAGGTTCCCGCCCGCCAGCGCCGGCGTGGAGTAGAAGGGAACGCTCCCGCCGCTGGGTCCCTGCACCGCCGTGCGCCAGCGCAGCCTCCCGGTGAAGCGGTCCAGGGCGTAGACGCTCCCCCCGTAGGAGGAGAAGTAGGCGGTGGTGCGGGTGAGCGCGGCCCCGCTGGAGATGTTGCCGGCGGCCCGGTAGGACCAGACGACGCGGTGCGTCCGCACGTCCACCGCCCGGAAGTGGCCGTCTCCGCCGCCGCTGGGGCCGTCCCCGAAGTAGACGAGGTTGCCGGCCACGATCGGCGGGCTCTCGGCGGCGGCGATCTTCATCCGCCACGCCAGCCGGCCGGTCCGCAGGTCGTAGACGCGGATGTTGCCGTCGTGGGAGGTGATGTAGACGCGGCCGCCCCCGATGCCCGGCGAGCCCGCGAAGTTGGCCGGGTGCCGGAAGTGCTTGTGCCACAGCAGGCGACCCTTCAGCGCGTCGGCGGCGAACAGGTCCGAGCCGAAGCTCTTGCCGTAGGAGGCGTAGACGATGACGCCGTCGGCGGTGACGGCGGGCGCCTCCAGGTAGCCGTCGCGGTACAGGCCCCGCTTCCAGACCACCGAGAACGGCGGACGGGCGTGGGCGCCGGGGTTGAAGCCGGTGCGGAAGGCGTCGTAGCGAAACACCGGCCAGGACGGCTGGGTCCGGCGGCGCGGCGCGGCCTGGGGCGTGGACGCCTCGTTGACGCCCAGCGTCTGGCCGTGCTCGGTCTTGGTGGAGCGGAACAGCCCGGCCTTGTAGGCGATGTAGCCCCCGCCCGCGACCAGCGCGGCGAGCGCCACCAGGCCGCCGCCGATCAGCAGCAGGCGCTTGCGCATCGGCCCGAAAAGGTACGGGGCGGCAGGGATGGGCCGCTTCGCCGTCGCGGCGCGAGACCTTCGCCGCCAGCCCCGCCCAGGGCGGCTGATATCCTACCCCGCAGGTAGGTTTTCGCTCGATGATGTTCTCCACCAAGGCCGAGTACGGCGTCCGTCTCATGGTGGCGCTCGCCCGCCACGGCGGCGACACCCCGGTGTCGCTGTCCGAGATCGCGGAGACCGACGGCATGCCGCTGGCCTACCTCGAGCACCTCGTGGCCCGGCTGCGCAAGGCCGGGCTGGTGGACAGCCGCCGCGGCGCTCGCGGCGGCTACCTGCTGTCCCGCCCCGCCGGGAAGATCACGATGGCCGAGGTGGTGCAGGCGCTGGAGGGCTCGATCGCCCCCATCGAGTGCATCACCGAGGGCACCGACGGCGCCCTCACCTGCGCCCGGGAGACCGACGAGCAGGTGTGCGCCACCAAGCTGCTGTGGACTCGCGTGCGCGGCTCGATCGTGCGCACGCTCGAGGACACCACCCTTTCCGACCTAGTCCAAGACAAGCCGCGCAAGGCCGTGGCCGCCGTCTGACGCGGCCCGGCGCGCGCACCACAAGGAGAACATGGCCGACCTCGAGATTCGCAACCTCCACGTCCGCACCGAGGACCGCGAGATCCTCCGCGGCGTCGACCTCGCCGTGAACAAGGGCGAGATCCACGCCCTGATGGGCCCCAACGGGTCGGGCAAGTCCACGCTGGCCAACACGATCCTGGGCCATCCCGCCTACGAGATCACCGAGGGGGAGATCCTGTTTCGCGGGCAGCCCCTGACCGAGGCCGACCCCGAGGACCGGGCCCAGGCCGGCCTGTTCCTGGCCTTCCAGTACCCCGCCGCGATCCCCGGCGTCTCGGTGGCCAACTTCCTGCGCATGGCGATGAACACCAAGCGCGAGGAGCCGATCGGCGTCAAGGAGTTCGGCGCCAAGCTTCGGCACGCCACCGACCTGCTGCACGTCGACCGCGAGTTCACCTCGCGCCACCTCAACGACGGCTTCTCGGGCGGCGAGAAGAAGCGCTGCGAGATCCTGCAGATGGCGATGCTCGAGCCCGAGGTGGCGGTGCTGGACGAGACCGACTCGGGGCTGGACATCGACGCCCTGCGCACCGTGGCCGAGGGGGTCAACAAGCTCCACGACGAGACCGGCATGGGCGCGCTGGTCATCACCCACTACCAGCGGATCCTGCATTACGTCACCCCCGACTTCGTGCACGTGATGCTCGATGGCCGGATCGTCCGCGAGGGCGGCCCGGAGCTGGTCGAGCAGCTGGAGCGCCAGGGCTACGACTGGCTGCGCGAGGAGCTCGAGGTGCTCACCGGCGCCCCCGAGGAGGACGATGTCTGAGGCGCGCTCGACCAAGCCGGGCGCCGCCCGCCAGGCCACGCTGTACCGGGCGCTGGACGGCGCCGGCGCGGGCGACGGGGTCCGCACGGTCGAGGAGCTGCGCGCCGCCGCCCTCGCCGCCTACGAGCACCTCGACCTGCCTTCCTGGCGGCGCTCGGGCTTCTGGACCACGAGCCTCCGCGACCTCGACGTCGAGTCGCTGCAGCCGCACCACGTGGAGGCCGACGGCCAGGTCCCGGCGGTGGTGGCCGAGGCGCTGAAGGGCGACGAGCCGGCCGGACTGCTGGTGCAGCGCGACGCCACCGTGGTGCACGTCTGGCTGGATCCGGAGCTGGCGGAGCGCGGCGTCGTGCTCTGCTCGCTGGAGGACGCCGTGCGCGACCACCCGGAGCTGGTCGCCGAGTACTTCATGCGGCGCCTGACCTACGACCGCCACAAGCTCGAGGCCGCGGCCGGCGCCTTCTGGACCGGCGGCGCCTTCCTCTACGTCCCGCCCGGCCTGGTGGTCGAGCGGCCGTTCCAGCTCGCGTACGTGATCGACGAGCCGGGCACCGCCCAGTACGCGCACACGCTGGCGATCGGCGGCGAGAGCTCCGATTTCCGCCTGCGCGAGTACGACCTGGCCGGCGGCTTCGAGGGGCCGGCGCTGCACGCCGGCGGCTTCGAGCTGTACCTGGAGGCGAACGCCCGCTGCCGGCTGGCCCACTTCCAGGACTGGGGCGGCGAGGGCCAGGAGGTCCACGACGTCTCCACCCACGTGGTGCGGGTGGCCCGCGACGGCCACTGCCAGTGGATCCCCATCCACCTCGGGGGCCGGCTCACCCGCCAGCACCTGGAGCTCTCCACGGCCGAGCCCGGCGCCGACATGCGCCACCGCGGGATCTACTTCACCGAGGCCGAGGAGCACCTCGACCTGTTCACGGTCGACCTGCACGAGGTGGGTCCCACCACCGGCGACACCGTCTGGAAGGGCGCCGCCACCGGCCATAGCCGTGCGTCCTACGAGGGCCTGATCAAGATCCGGGCGGGGGCGCAGGAGTCGCACACGTACCTGCAGACCCACTCGATGATGCTCTCCCCGCGCGCCAAGGTGGACGCCATCCCCTCGCTGATCGTGGAGACCGACAGCGTGTCGGCCTCCCATGGCGGGACCGTGGGCGAGGTGGACGAGACGCAGGTCTTCTACATGCGCTCCCGCGGGCTGTCGCGCCAGGACGCGGTGCGGGTGATCGTCGAGGGCTACTTCGAGCCGATCGTGGTCCAGCTGGGCGACGAGCGCCTGGAGGGGCTGGTGCGCGAGCGCATCGCGGCCAAGCTGGCCCGCGCCGACGAGGACATCGAGGCCTACGCGGCCGCGAGGTGACGATGGCGACCGCCGCGGCCCCATCCATCCTCGACGTCCGCGCCGACTTCCCGATCTTCGGCCGCCGGATCGACGGCCGCCCGCTGGTCTACCTGGACTCGGCGGCCACCTCCCAGAAGCCCGAGTCGGTGATCGCCGCGATCGACGACTACTACCGCCGCCACAACGCCAACATCCACCGCGGCGTCTACACGCTGGCCCAGGAGGCCACCGAGATGTTCGAGGGCGCGCGCGAGCGGGTGGCGGCGTTCGCGGGCGGCCAGACCGAGACCACGATCTTCACCCGCAACGCCACCGAGGCGATCAACCTGGTGGCCTACGCCTGGGGTCGCGAGCACGTGGGGCCGGGCGACGCGGTGCTCATCACCCAGATGGAGCACCACTCGAACATCGTCCCCTGGCAGCTGCTGTGCGAGGAGACGGGGGCGGAGCTGCGCTACCTCGACGTGTCGGACGAGGGGAAGCTCTCGCTCGAGCAGCTCGACGCCGAGCTTGCGCGCGGCGACGTGAAGCTGGTGGCCTGCGCTCACATCTCCAACGTCCTGGGAACGATCAACCCGGTGGCGGAGATCGTGGGCCGGGCGCGGTCGGCGGGGGCGGTCACGCTGATCGACGGCTCGCAGGCCGCGCCGCAGATGCCGATTGACGTGGGCGCCCTGGGCCCCGACTTCTACGCCTGGACCGGGCACAAGGCGCTCGGGCCCACCGGCATCGGGGTGCTGCACGGGCGCCGCGAGCTCCTGGAGCGCATGCGCCCGTTCCTGGGCGGCGGCGACATGATCCGCACCGTCGACTTCCAGCGCTCGACCTGGAACGACCTCCCGTGGAAGTTCGAGGCGGGCACGTCGATGGTGGCCGAGGGCGTGGGCCTGGGCGCCGCCGTCGACTACCTGACCGGCCTTCAGATGGAGAGCGTCCGCGCCCACGAGCGCGAGCTGGTGGGCTACGCGCTGGAGCGCCTGCGCGAGGTCGCGGGCGTGCGGGTGATCGGACCGCGCACCGCCGAGGAGCGCGGCGGCGTCATCTCCTTCGAGCTCGAGGGCATCCATCCCCACGACGTGGCCGACCTGGTCAACCGGGAGAACGTCTGCATCCGCGCCGGCCACCACTGCGCGATGCCGCTGATGCGCCGCCTGGGCGTGCCGGCCACCGCCCGCGCCAGCTTCGGTCCCTACAACGACCGCTCCGACGTGGACGCGCTGATCGGCGCGCTCGCCCAGGCGCGCCAGGTCTTCGGCGTCTGATGGACGACCTCTACCGGGACTACATCCTCGACCACTACAAGCGCCCGCGGAACTTCGGCGAGCTCGAGCCGCACGACCTCGAGGCCCACGACCACAACCCCCTGTGCGGCGACGAGCTGGGTGTCCACATCCGGGTGGCGGACGGGAAGATCGTCGAGCTGCGCTTCCACGGCCAGGGCTGCGCGATCTCGCAGGCGGCGGCGTCGATCGCCTCCGAGGAGTACGTGGGGATGCCGCTCGACGAGGTGGGCGGGCTCGACGGCGAGTGGCTGATCGAGCTGCTGGGGATCCCGATCTCCGCCACCCGCCGCCGATGCGCGCTGCTCAACCTCAAGGTCATGCGGGGCGCCACCACCGGCGACGCCAGCTGGCCGAACGGGGGCGGCTAGGCGGCCGGGCGCCGCTTGCGCTAGAAGGCTAGCGGCTGGCGCAGCTGGCGCCGCCGCCACCACAACAGGCGCCGGCGCCACCCGCGGCGGCGGGGACGTCGGAGCTCCCCCAGCAGGAGGCGGTACTCGCTCAGGGTCATGCCCGGAGGGACGTCCGGCGGGTCGTGGTAGGCGAAAGATGCGGTCACGCCACCACCGCCCCGGCGGCGGCGGCCAGGGCCGCCTCGGCGGCGTCGGCGCGGTCGGCGGCCGCCCGGTAGACGGCGAAGGCCTCGGCGCCGGGTCGAGCCCGCCAGGCCTCGTAGGCGGCGCGGGCGTCCGTGCGCGCGGCGTCCCATACGGCGCGCAGCTCCGCCACCGCTCCGGTCGACCGCTGCGGCCCGCCGGCCGGACCGAGGACGATCTCGCGCGTGTCCTCGATGCGCTCCAGCAGGTCCTTGAGCTCCTTCGTGCTCATCGCTCCCCCCGGATGACGGGTATGGAATCCGGTGGGAACTGAAGCGCGCGGGTCGGTCGGAATCGCGTGGGCGCGAGAAAGCCCTGCTGAGAGCCGCTAGAAGCGAACGGTGCGGCGCTCGCTGGCGCGCCCTACGCCCGCGCGGATCGACGCCGTGCCGTGCCGGAAGCGCAGGCCGAAGCGGTAGGTCGCGCAGGCCCGGGCCCGCCGGGGCCCGACGCGCAGCGACCGCCGGCCCGAGCGCGACGTGACGGTCAGCGACGCCGCGCGTCGGAAGCGCAGCTCGAGCAGCGGCGCCCACCCTCGCCGGCGGATCACGCGCACCCGGAACAGGACGCTGCCGCGCGGCAGCACCCCGCGCCGGGCCACGGGCAGGCTGCCCGCCGAGCAGGGCGTGGGACCGACGGCCGGGCCTGTGCCGGTGTAGAGGTCGGAGCCGAAGGCGGTCTGGCCGGCGAGGCCGGCGTAGCCCAGATGGCCGAGGCCGAAGAGGTCCTCCACGCTGCGCAGCAGCGAGTAGTGGTTGTACGGGCGGGCGGTGATCGTGCCGGGGCGGATGTACGGCGACAGCGCCACCGCCCCCACCAGCCCTCCGCCGGGACCGGCGATCGGCCCACCGGGGTTGACCGTGTTGGGGCCGGCGGGCGACTGGCAGGGCGCCGGGCAGGCGCTGGCGTCGGACGTGCCGCTGTCGGGCGGGGCCGGGGCCTCGTCGAAGATCACGAGGAGCAGGCCGTCCTGCTTGAAGGCGGGCGAGCCGGTGATGCGCGGCACCCACTGGCGCAGGAAGGCGTCGGCCGCGGGCAGTCCGCCCTGCCGTCCGTCCACGCACGTCCTGTCGTGGCCGTCGTTGCACAGGTTGGGCGTGACGAAGGCGAAGTTGGGCGTGGACGCGGCCGAGCCCAGGTCGCCCGGCAGCCGGTCCAGCGGGACGTCGCCGGCGATGCAGGCCGGGCCGTCGATGATCGAGTGGAAGTACACGAAGGGGTTGTGGCGCATGGCGTACTGGTCGCCCTGCCGCGCGCTCTGGGTGTTGTCCGGCGAGCCCACCGCGGGATGGCGGCAGGTGGTGCCCATGTCCTCCATGTAGCCCTTCCAGGTCCGCCCGGCGCCGAGCAGCTGGTCGGCGATCGTCTTGACGGAGGTGGGATAGACCGAGCCCTGGCCCATCGCCTGGCCGTCCGCGCCCGGCGTCCCCGGGACCATCTCGGAGTAGAGGGGCGCGTCGGCCTGGGTCACGCCGTTGGGCGCCTGACCGCTGGCCAGGGCGATGTAGTTGTCCAGGCTCTCGTGGCCGATCCCCCAGTAGTTGGGGATGAACCCCCCCTGGGCGACCAGCGTCTGGGATAGGTACGGCGCCGCCGACGTGTTCGCGAACGTGTCCGAATAGGCCTTGTTCTCCAGCACGATCACGAACACGTGCCGGATCGGCGGGAGGCCGGCCGCGAGCGACGCCGCGGGGGCGGCGGTCAGGGCGCAGACGGCCCCCACGACCCCCAGCCCCAGCCTCCATGCGCGCCGCATTCGCGGGAACGCTAACGGGTACCCTGGTGCGAGTACTCCGGTCGGTACAATTCCGACTTACCAGCACGGAAATCCTTCCCGTAAGGAGCGCATGGCCACCACCGACAGCACCCGGATCACCAAGCCCAGCCCGGTCGTCGAGGACGAGCAGGGGCAGCTGCGCGCGCGAACCGGCATCTCACGCGAGGTCGTCGAGGAGATGTCGCGGATCAAGGGCGAGCCCGAGTGGATGCGCGACAAGCGCCTGAAGTCCCTGGAGATCTTCGAGCGCAAGCCGATCCCCACCTGGGGCGTCGATCTCTCCGAGCTGGACTTCGACGACCTCGTCCTCTACTCGCCGCCCACCGCGGGCCGCTTCAACAGCTGGGACGAGGTCCCCGACGACGTTCGCCAGACCTACGAGGACCTGGGGATCCCCCAGGCCGAGCGCGAGCACCTGGCCGGAGTGGTCGGGGTGTGGGACAACGAGCCGGTCTACGAGGGGCTCAAGGAGGAGTACCGGAAGCTGGGCATCCTCTTTTGCTCGATGGACACCGCGGTCGAGGAGTACCCGGACCTGGTCCAGCAGTACTTCATGAGCAAGTGCGTCCCGCCGCAGGACAACAAGTTCTCGGCGCTGCACGGGGCGATCTGGTCGGGCGGGTCGTTCGTCTACGTGCCGCCCGGGGTCAAGGTCGACCTCCCGCTACAGGCCTACTTCCGCATGGAGGGCCAGGGCGAGGGCACCTTCGAGCACACGCTGATCATCGCCGACGAGGGCGCCGACGTGAACTACATCGAGGGCTGCACCGCGCAGACCTACAGCGTCAACTCGATGCACTCCGCGGTGGTCGAGATCTTCGTGAAGGCCGGCGCCAAGGCGCGCTACACCACCGTGCAGAACTGGTCCAAGGACGTCTACAACCTCAACACCAAGCGCGCGGTGGTCGACGCCGAGGGGACCGTCGAGTGGGTCGGCGGGTCGATGGGCGCCAAGTACGTGATGCTCTACCCGGGCTCGTTCCTGATGGGCGAGGGCGCCCGGGCCGACCACCTCAACGTCGGGGTGGCGTCGGGCGGCGTGTGGAAGGACACCGGCGCCAAGGTCGTGCACCTGGCGCCCAACACCACGTCGAACATCCTGGCCAAGTCGATCTCCAAGGACGGCGGGATCATGGGCTACCGCGGGCTGGTCCGGATGGGCCACAACTCGCGCGGCTCGAAGGCCCGCGTCCAGTGCGACGGCCTGATGATGGACGACCGCTCGCGCTCGGACACCTGGCCCGACATCCAGATCCAGAATCCCCACGTCACCGTCGCCCACGAGGCGGTGGTGGGCAAGATCTCCGACGAGCAGCTCTTCTACATGCAGTCGCGCGGGTTCAGCGAGGACGAGGCCGCCGCGATGATCGTCAACGGCTTCATCGAGCCGGTGACGAAGGAGCTGCCGATGGAGTACGCCATCGAGCTGAACCGCCTGATCCAGCTCGAAATGGCCGGCAGCATCGGCTGAGGCTCGATCGGCTCACCCGGCGCGGGTAACCTGAGCCCATGTGCGCGGGCTGTGCGATGGCGGCCGCCGCCGGAGCGACCGGAGTGCGGTGCTGGCTGCAGTCCCATCACCTGGGCTGGCTGACGCCGCGGCGGCTGAAGGCGGCCACGGTCACGCTGTTCGTCGCGGCGCTGCTGGTTTCGAGCGTGGGGTTCAGCGGCTCCACCCGCCCGCCGCAGCACGCTCCGCCGGCGGCCCCGACCGCCGCCTCGGCGCGCTAGTACGAGCCCAGCAGGAGGTCGTGCATCTGGGGCGCCGTGCCCGGACCGAGCGGGCCGCCGCCCGGGCCGGCGAAGCCGATCTCCAGGTGCGGGCCGGTGGAGATTCCGACGATCCCGGCTCCCACCTCGCCGATCACGGCGCCCGCGCTGACGTGGGTCCCGATCGAGACGCTGTTCCCCGGCCCCGCGTGGCCGTAGTAGACGTAGCGGCCGTCGTCGAGGTGGAGGACCGGCGCCCAGGGACCGAAGCCTCCGATCCCGTGCAGGACCACGGTCCCCGAGCCCACGGCGTAGAGCGGGGTGTGGCCCGGCGCGGAAATGTCCACCCCGTCGTCCAGCGACCAGCTCGACGGCGACGAGGCCGCGCTCTTGGGCAGCGGGAATACGAACCCCCCGCTCCCACTGGCCGGCGACGGGGGCGGGGCCGAGCTGCCGCTCCCGGAGGAGGACGACGACGACGTGGACGCCGCCGAGGCCTGCGCCTGCAGCCGCCGCAGCTGGCTCTCGACGCCCTGCAGGTCGGAGACCGCCCGCGCCCGGGCGCGCAGCGCGCCCGCGTGGCGCGCGGCCAGGTCGGCCCGGATCGCGGACAGCTCGTCGCGGCGCCGCGCCAGTGCGGCCGTCAGCGCCTGCTCGCGGATCTCCAGCGCCCCCAGGCGCGTGGCCTGCGCGGCCACCGCCCGCCGCGCGCTCTGCACCGCGTGGATCACCTCGACGTCCTGGTTGCGCACCCGCTTCAGGAACGAGAGGCGCTCGAGGAGGTCGGCGAAGCCCCGCGCCTCCAGGATGACCGTGACCGCGTCGGGTCGCCCGGTCTCGTAGGTGGCGCGGATCTGCTCGGCCAGGATCGCCATGTCGCGCTGCATGCGCTGCTCCAGGAGCGCCAGCCGTCGACGAGCCGCCTGCAGCGCCGCGCGCGTGGCGGCCAGCTGGGCCTCCTTGGCGGCCACGTCGGCCTCCACCGCCGCCAGCCGGCCCTCGGTGGCTGCCAGGCTGGCGCCCAGCTGCGCCGCCCGAGCGCCGGCCGCCTGCGCGGCGCCGCGTAGGGCATCGCGCCGGGCGGCCAGTCCGCTGGACCCCTCGCCGCCCGCCGTGGCCGCCCACGCGGCCCCCAGCAAACCGGTCAGCGCGCACGCGAGCAGCGCGAGACGAACCCGCCCTCGGAGAGACATCGCGGGGCACCTTAGGGGACGCGGCGCCCGTACCCAACCAATGGGCGCACTTATGACCCCTCTCCTCCGCAGGCTTTGCTAGGGTGCCCGGCGCTCGCCGAGTCTCCGCAGGAGCGGAGAGCGGGGGACCCGAGTTCAGGGGCGAATGTCGCGGTGATCCGCGACAGGCGACGCCAGATCCGGCGCCGCCAGCCCGTCAGCTAACCCCGTAGGCGCGCGAACCGATTTGCCGCCGTCCCTGGGACGGCGTGCAACGTCGAGCGCAATGGACCGAAATTCCACCAGAGGACGGCAGGATCTCCGGTCAGAGCGGGTGCAATCGCGCCGGCTGGGCTGCCGACGGCGTCGCACGCGCCGAAGCCAGCCGGTGATGCGTCGCGCCGCCCTCCTCGCCGCGTGCCTCCTGGCGCTGCTGGCCCTCCCGGCCGTGGCCCTGGCCGACGGCGCCACCGGCGGGACCACGGCCAGCGGCGGCTCCTCGAGCGCCCCGAGCTCGACCACCCAGAGCTCGACCACCGGGTCGAGCGCGCCGTCCACCCGGACTGCGCCCGCCTCCTGGCGGGCCCTGACCACGGCCGCCGCCCAGCGGCTGGGGCGCCGGCAGCTGCAACTGGGCTCCCGCGGGGCCGACGTGCGGGTGCTCCAGCAGCTGCTGATCGAGCAGCACTACGGCGTCGGCGCCACCGGCGTGTTCGACAGCGTGACGCTGCGCGCCGTCAAGGGCTTCCAGCGCAGCCACCACCTGACCGTCGACGGCAAGGTGGGTCCGCAGACCGTCCGGGCGTTGCGCGGCGCCCACGCCGCGATGTACACGGCGCCGGCCACCCCGGTCTCGTCCACCGGCTGGGTGTTCCCGATCCGGGGCGCCCACAACTACGGCACTGCGATCAACCGCTACGGCGCCCCGCGCAGCGGGCACACACACGCCGGCCAGGACGTGCTGGCCAACTGCGGGCTGCCGCTGGTGGCCGCCCACGCCGGACGTGTCATCGCGACCGGGTCGGGCGGCGCCGCCGGAAACTACCTCGCGGTCCACACCACCAACACCCCCTACGACTACTTCTACGCCCACCTGCGCCAGTACGCCCTGGTCCGCCAGGGCCAATCGGTGACGGCCGGCCAGCTCGTGGGCTACGTGGGCGAGACCGGCGACGCCACCGCCTGCCACCTGCACTTCGAGCTGTGGCAGGGCGCCTGGTGGAACGGCGGGCACACGATCGACCCGCTGCCGTTCCTGCGGGCCTGGGACCGGACGAGCTAAGCGGGCGCTCGCAGCGGCCGCGACCGCCGCGGCGACGGCCAGCGCGGCGGCCAAGACGAAGCGGGGCGGCCCGAAGGCCGCCCCGCGCTCGATCAGGTACGAGACCGGAGCCCTACCGCGTGCAGGGCGCGATCTTGGTGGCGTTGAACCTCGCACCGGAGGCGTCGGTGAAGGTCACCTTCACCCGGCGTCCGCCGGTCGGGCACGACGTGGTCTCGAAGAAGCCGCGCGTCCTGCCAGCGACGCGCGCCGTCTTGAACAGCGACGCCGCCGTCTGGACGACGGAGTTGTCCACGCCGCTCGCGGGATGCTGGAGCGGGATCGCCGTCACGTGGAAGGTCAGCGCCGTGCCGCCTCCGATCGCCACGAACTGGGCGGGCAGGGTCGTGTTCACGACCAGCGGGCAGCTCGTCGCCGTGCTCTTGAGCCCGAGCCAGACGTCCTCCTTGACCCGCTTGCCGTCGTTCCGGGCCGGCGGGTAGAGCTTGCCGTCACCGTTGTAGATGGTGAGGAACAGCGTGCAGGCGATCTTCTGGGACTTGTTGGCGGAGAGTCCGGCCTGGTTCTGCACGGTCCCCGAGCCGACCTTGGTCGACGCGGCGCAGTTGTTCGCGCTGGCCTGGGCGAACTTGCACTGGGCGAACGCGAACCTCGTGCGCGTGACCTTCAGCTTGCTGTTCTGCTTGAGGCCAGAACCGAGGTTGATGAAGTAGTCGGTCGTGGTGTTGGGACGCGTGCCGTCGGTGGTGCTGACCGCGTAGTTGAACTGGACGCGGACGGGCTTCGGGTTCGTCAGCGTGCCGGACTTCGTCGGCGTCTCGCGCGCGGTCGTCACCGTGTAGGTGTTCGCCGCCCACGCCACCGCGACGATCCCGAGCACACCGGCGACCAGCGCCGATAGCAACAGGGT
>VAXS01000004.1:0-5657 GCA_005883255.1 Actinomycetota bacterium
CACCGAGGGCACGCTCACCCGCCGCTGGGAGAGCGCGGTCTCGGAGCGCACCCGCTTGCCGGTGGCCAGCGCGGCGCCGAACATGCGGTTGGTCAACGGCCCGGTCATGCCCGCGTCCAGCGCCAGCTCGTAGGCGCGCTTGACCTGTCCCTGGACCTCCGCCTCGCCGATGATCATCGACTCGAGGCCAGCCGTCACCCGGAACAGGTGGCGGGCGACGTCGCAGTTGCGCACCGAGTAGATCGCCTCGGCCAGCTCCGTGGGGCGGATGCCGGCCTGACGGGCCAGCATCCCCAGCACGGTGGTCTCCGCTTCGACCGGATCGCCCACCACCAGGTAGACCTCGGTCCGGTTGCAGGTGGAGATCGCCACCGCCTCGTGGACCTCGGCGTCGCCCAGCACCTCGGTCAGGAACTGTTTGGCGCGGCCGTCGGGCAGTGCCACGCGCTCGCGCAGGGCGACCGGCGCGGTCTTGTGCGACACGCCCAGGAGCAGTAACTGGGTCACCTTGCGACTCCCTCCGGTCGGCGCTCTTGATGACGACGCCCGGCCTCCTGCCCGTCGTAACCGCTCCGCTTCGCTCCGCTCATGCCACCGGCTCCGGCTCGCGCTCGGGCTCCCGCTCGCGGGGCTCCTCCCCGCGGGAGTCGGCCAGCTCGTTGAGCTCCTCCAGCTCGCGCTCGATCCGGCTGAGCTTGACGGCCATGATCCCCACGTAGATCAGGATCAGCGCGACGAAGACGACGTAGGCGCCGGCCACGTACTTGCCGGCCTCGTGGAGCGGCAGGGCGGGCATCAGGGGACGGGCTGGGCGGGGGCGGCGAGGGACGGCGCGGCGCTGCGACCCGCAGGCAGCGGCGGCTCCTCGCCCGCCAGCTTGCGCCGCAGGGCGCGTAGCTGCGCCGATGCGTGCTTGGAGGCCATCTCGTACTTCCATAGGGTGACGTAGAGCAGCGCCATCCCGGCCAGCGCGACCAGGAACGTCAGGCGCATCGACCCCGGCAGGTTGCCGCCGGTGGTGCTGAGGACGCGCGGGTGGGTGTAGGCCTGGGCCAGGCGCACCGCGATGAAGTTCAGGGGGACGAACGCGCCCGCCGTGATCGCGAACACCGAGGCGTAGCGGGCCTGGCGCTCGGGGTTCTCGATCGAGAAGCGCAGCGGCTGGTAGGTGGCGTACAGCAGGAAGATGATCAGGAACGAGACCAGCGTCGGCTCGTCCCACACCCACCAGTGGCCCCAGGAGGCCTTGGCCCAGATCGCGCCGGTGACCAGCACGCCGATCGCCAGGATCAGGGACAGGTGGATCGCGACGTACGAGCGCACGTCCCAGCGCCGGTCGCCCGAGCGCAGGTGCGCGATCGCCATCAGCCCGGCGGCCACGAACCCGCCCAGCGCCACGATCGCCATCGGCACGTGCACGTAGAAGATCTTCTGTACGAACCCCTGGTCGGCGTCGTTGGGCGCGTAGAAGAACACGAGCGCGAACGCCGCGGTCAGGGTGGCGGCGGAGGCGAGGGAGAGCGGGCGCAGGCCCTTGCCGTACATCGGGCTAGTCCTCCAGGAGGAAGTCGAACACCGCGTAGCTCAGCAGTGCGAAGACCACATCGTATAGGCCGAGGATCGCCGCCCACTTCAGCGGGACGGCTCCGGCGCCGTTCGCTCCCAGCAGGGGCTCGGTGGCCCGCGCGCCGGCGATGACCACGGGGATGAGCAGGGGAAGGGCGGTCAGCGGCCCGATCAGGTCGCGGGCGCGCGTCTGGATCGCCAGCGCCGACGTCAGCGTGCCCACCACCGCGACGCCCAGGTCGGCCAGCAGCAGGATCCACAGCAGGTCGGGCAGCGCCTGCCCGGGCGAGGGGCCGGCCAGCAGCAGGAAGAACGCGGGCACCGCGACCAGCTCCACGATCACCAGATAGGCGAACAGCGCCGCCGCCTTGGCCACGAGCAGCGCCGAGCGGTCCACCGGCGCCAGCAGGAAGGCGTCGAAGCCGCCCTGCTCGTGCTCGGCCACGAACAGGCGGTTGACGCCGAGCATCGCGGCGAAGAGCAGCGTGACCCACAGGACGCCGGCGGCCAAGTCGCCGGAGAGGCTGGTCCGGTGCAGGCCGAAGTGGAAGATGACGAAGGTGGTCAGGCTGAACAGCGCCATGGCCGGGACCGACTCCTTCGTGCGAGCGCGCCGGCCGGGTCGTGGCTGGTCAACAGGCGCGTGGCGCCCGCCGTCCGGCCGATCAGGGGCTCCACCAGCTCGGCAGCGGCCGGATCCAGGTTGGCCAGCGGCTCGTCGAGGAGCAGGAGCTCGGGTCGGTGCAGCACCGTCCGGCAGATCGCCAGGCGCTGCACCATCCCCCGCGAGAGCGTCCGCACCGGCTCGTCGGCGCGCCGGGCCATGCCCACCCGCTCCACCAGCTCGCCCACCCGCGCCTCGGGGGCGCCGAACAGCCGCGCCTGGTAGCGCAGGTTCTCGCGGCCGGAGAGGTCGCGATAGAGCAGGGGCTCGTGGGCCAGCAGTCCGATGCGCCCGCGGACCGCCCAGCCCTCGCGCGGGAGCTCGTGCGCGAGGACGCGTGCGCGCCCGGCGTGGGGGCGCAGGAGCGTGGCAAGTATGCGCAGCAGGGTGGACTTGCCGGCGCCGTTGGGGCCGAGGACGAGCAGCGTCCGGCCGGGCTCGAGCGCGAGCGTGACGTCGCGGAGGACGACGCGCTCGCCGTAGGCCCGACCCAGGCCGTCGAGCTCGACGGCGGGGTCGGGCTCCCGGCGCGCGTCGCCGGCGGCGATCGGTCGGCCGGCTGCCTCAGTTCCGGGGGCGGCCACCGTCGCGTCTCAGGGTCTCGGCGACGTGCGGAAGCGTCGGCGCCAGGATCGGGAACAGCTGGTCGATCGCCTTGGGATTGCCGGGGAAGTTCACGATCAGCGTGCGGCCGGCGATCCCGGACACCCCGCGGGTGAGGATCCCGTGCGGCGTGTGGCGGATCGACTCGGCCCGCAGCGCCTCTGCGAACCCGGGGGCGTCGCGCTCGATCACCGTCCGGGTGGCCTCCGGAGTGACGTCGTCGGGAGTCAGTCCGGTCCCGCCGGTGGTGAAGACGAAGGCCAGGCCGGCGTCCACGTGCGCACGCAGCCGCCCTTCGATCTCCGCCACGTCATCGGCCACGATGTCGGTGGCCACCACCCGCGCCCCGGCGCCAGCGGCCAGCTCGGCCAGCCGCGCACCGGACACGTCCTCCCCCTCCCCCCGGGCCAGCGAGGTCGAGACGGTGAGGATCGCGGTCTCCATCGGCGCGGACGCCGTCGGCTAGCCGGGGCGGCGCCAGTCCTCCTTGCCGCCGGTCTTCTCGAGCAGCGTCACCTCGCTGACCTCGACCCCGCGCTCCAGGCCCTTGACCATGTCGTAGACGGTGAGAGCGGCGACGGTGGCCGCGGTGAGCGCCTCCATCTCCACGCCGGTCTGGGCCGTGGTGCGGGCCTCCGCCACGATCGTCACCGTCCCCTCGGCGACCGCCACGTCGGCCTCCACCCCCACGTACGTGAGCGGCAGCGGGTGGCAGAGCGGGATCAGCTCGCCCGTGCGCTTGGCCGCCTGGATGCCGGCGATCCGGGCCGTGGCCAGCACGTCGCCCTTGGGCACGCCCCGCTCGACGATCGCCTCCGCCGTGGCCGGCGACATCCGCAGCCGAGCCCGTGCCACGGCCCGCCGCTCGGTCGCCGCCTTCCCGCCCACGTCCACCATCCGCGCCCGCCCCTGCTCGTCGAGGTGGGAAAGCTCAGTCACCTTGCGCCTCCCTCCGGTCGGCGCTTGCGATGGCAACGCCGGGCCTCCCGCCCGGCGTAACCGCTCCGCTCCGCTTCGCTCTCACGCCGGCGCGTGCGTGGACTGGGCGGCCGTCACCAGGTCGCGGACGGCCTGCTCGGCGTCGTCGCCTCCCGCCCGCAGCAGCTCGATCGGGTCGGGCTCGCCGTTGACGATGCCCTCGAAGAACGCCTTGCGGTCCTGGTACGTGGGCAGGGTGGCCTTGGCCCAGGCGCGCGCGTCGTTGAGGATCAGCGCCAGCCGGGCGTAGGGCTCGCCGAACGCCTCGGCGATCTCCCGCTTCATCCGCTTGGCCAGCGCGGGCGAGGCGCCGGCGGTGGAGATCGCGATCGCCAGCGGGCCCTGCCGGACGATCGCCGGCAGGATGAAGTTGCACAGGTCCGGCACGTCGACCACGTTGACCAGCATCGACCGGGCCTCGGCCTCCTCGAACACGCGGACGTTGAGGTCTGTCCGGCTGGTGGCGGCGATCGCCAGGAACGCGCGATCGAGGTCCTCCGCGCGGTACTCGCGCCGCTCCCAGGCGATCGATCCCTCGGCGGCGTATCGCTGCAGCTCGGGGACCGCCTCGGGCGACACCAGCGTCACCGCCGCGTCGCAGGCCAGCAGGCCCTCCACCTTCTCCAGCCCCACCGGGCCCCCGCCCACCACCACGCACCGCCGCCCGTCCAGGCGCAGGCAGGCGATGTACAGCGTCGAGTCGATCAGCTCCACGGACACAGGGTAGAGGGGCCCCTAGCGACGAGCCAGCGAGCGCAGCAGGCGCCGTCCCACCTTCAGCAGCGGCATGGCGCCCTCCCGCAGCGCCGCCTGGCGGTCGGCCTCGCGGCGGCTGTAGACCAGCTGCGCCGCCGCCCGGGCGGCCCGCCCCAGCGTCTCGTCGTACGGATGCCACCAGAAGTCGCGCACGCGCGAGGGCTCCCACACCACGAGCTTGACGTTCACGCACTCGTAGAACCCGAACTTCGAGTGGGCCCGTCCCAACCCGGACTCCTTCACCCCGCCCCACGAGCACTGGCAGGCGCCGTGCGAGTACATGTGGTCGTTGATCCAGACCATCCCCGACTCGATCTCGCGCGCGATGCGCTCGCCCTTGGCGCGGTCGCGGGTCCAGACCGAGGCGCCCAGGCCGAAGACCGAGTCGTTCGCCAGGCGGATGGCCTCGTCCTCGGATTCGACCGTCACGATCGGGAGGACGGGTCCGAAGATCTCCTCGCGCATGATCCGCATGTCGTGGGTCACGCCGGTCAGGACCGCCGGAGCGTAGAAGCGGCCCGGGAGGCCGTCCACCTCGACCGGCCCGCCGCACTCCAGCCTGGCGCCCGCGGCCACCGCGTCGTCCACCAGGTCCCGCACCGTCTCGAACTGCTCGCGCGAGATCATCGGCCCCACCTGCGTCTCCCAGCGCAGGGGGTCGCCCACCGTCAGCCGGCGCGCGCCCTCCACCACGCCGGCGACGAAGCGGTCGGCGACCTCGCGCACCACGTAGGCGCGCTCGATCCCCGAGCACGTCTGGCCGGCGTTCGCGAACCCGCCCCACAGCGCCCCGCCCACCGCGTTGCGCAGGTGCGCGTCGGCCAGCACCAGCATCGGGTCCTTCCCTCCCAGCTCCAGGACCGAGCCCTTCATCCGGCGGGCGCAGGCCTCGCCCACCGAGCGCCCCACCTCCACCGAGCCGGTGAAGAACACCTTGGCCACGCTCGACTCCACCAGCGCCGCGCCGGCCTCCCCGGCACCGTGCACGGCCCGCACGATCCCCTGCGGCAGCCCGGCGTGCTCGAAGACCTCCTGGATGCGCTGCCCGATCAGCGGGGTCTGCTCGGCGGGCTTGAGGACCACCCCGTTG
>VAXS01000004.1:5788-13951 GCA_005883255.1 Actinomycetota bacterium
TAGTTCCAAGGGCCGATTACCCCCACCACCCCGAGCGGCTCGTACGCGAACGCCGAGCGCTTGCCGCGGAAGAAGATCTGGGGCGTGGGGATGTCTTCGTCCGCCAGGATGCGCGGTCCGGCGTCGGCGATCCAGTGCAGGGCGTCGACCGTGGGCAGCAGCTCCATCAGGTAGGCCTCGACCCGCGTCTTGCCCTGCTCGCGGACGATCAGGTCGCGGATGTCGTCCAGCTCGTCCAGGATCGCCTGGGCGGCGCGGCGCAGGTAGCGCCCGCGGTCGGCGAGCGGAAGCTGCGCCCAGAACGGCTGGACCTGGGCGACCTCGTCCACCACGTCCTGGACCGCCTCGGGCGGCGTGACCGGGACGGACCCCAGCAGCTCCCCGGTCGTCGGGCTGAACGACTCGAGCACGTCGGGCGCGGCGGCGACCGCCATCGCCCGGATTATCCCGGCTCAGGCCACGCGCCGGCCGGCGCGGCCCACCAGGGCGGCGGCCAGCAGATCCGCCAGCCCGTCGGTGAGCCGGTCGTCGACCACGATCGTGTCCGGTTCGAGCTCGGACGAATCCAGCTCGATCGCGCCCACTCCCACGATCGCCTCGGTGCCGTCCAGCGGCGTGGTCGCGCAGATGACGAGCCGGCGCCGCGGGTCATAGCGGACCAGCCGCTCCAGCTGGAGGGTCGAGGGCTCGATCCCGCGCTGCTCCAGCAGCCTGGCCAGACCGACCCGGTCCGAGCGCCGGGCCAGCCGCAGTCGCACCCGCGGACCGGCGGGCAGCTGGTAGGTGCGCGACAGCAGCGCCCCGGGATCGAGCTGGTCGAGAACCATCCTCTTCAGGGTTGCACGCTTCCTGAGCGTTACGTGAAGATCCTGCCGCGTGTGACCGGGATCACTGATCCCGCCCGCGGGCCCGGCGGATCTCGGCCAGGCGCCGGGCGAAGTCCGCCTCGGCGTCGTCGGGCGCGTAGAAGCGCTCGTCCTCCAGGCCCTCGGGCATCACGTCCTGGTCGGAGACGTGGCCCGGATGGTCGTGCGGATAGTCGTAGCCGCGCCCGCGGCCCAGCGCCTTCGCCCCCGGGTAGGCGGCGGAGCGCAGGTGGTCGGGCGGGATCCGCGCCCCGTGCTCGCGGACGTGGCCCCGGGCGGCGCCGATGGCCCGCTTGACCGCGTCGGACTTGGGGGCGAGCGAGAGGAAGATCGAAGCCTGCGCCAGCGCGAACTGGGCCTCGGGCATCCCCACGTGCTCGACGGCGTAGGCGGCGGCCACCGCCACCTCCAGCGCCCGCGGGTCGGCGTTGCCCACGTCCTCCGAGGCCAGGACGACCATCCGCCGGGCGATGAAGCGCGCGTCCTCGCCGCCCTCCAGCATCACCGCCAGGTAGTACAGCGAGGCGTCGGGGTCGGAGGCGCGCGTGGCCTTGATCCAGGCGGAGATGTAGTCGTAGTGCTGGTCGGCGTCGCGGTCGTAGCGCAGCGCCTTGCGCTGCATCGCGTCCTCGGCCTGGGCCAGCGTCACCGGCTCGCCTCCCGTCACCTCGCAGACCAGCTCCAACCCGGCCAGCGCCGCGCGGGCGTCGCCTCCCGCCCGGTCGGCCAGGAAGTCGAGCACCTCGGGCGGCACCTCGGCGGCCTCGCACTCCCCGCGCTCCAACGCCCGCCGCAGCAGGGCCACCAGGTCCTCGCGCGACAGCTCGTGCAGCTCGTAGATCCGCGTCCGCGAGAGCAGCGCCGCGTTGACCTCGAAGTAGGGGTTTTCGGTGGTGGCGCCGATCAGCGTCACCAGTCCCTCCTCCACCGCGGGCAGCAGCGCGTCCTGCTGGGCCTTGTTGAAGCGGTGGATCTCGTCCAGGAAGAAGATCGTCCCCTCGCCGGTGGTCTGGCGGCGATGGACGGCGCGCTCGATCACGGCAGTGACCTCGGCCTTGCCCGCGTTGACCGCACTGGCCTCCTCGAAGGCGGCGTGCGACTGCGCCGCGACGATCCGCGCCAGCGTCGTCTTGCCCGAGCCCGGCGGCCCGTACAGGATCATCGAGTGCGGGCGCCCCTCCTCGATCGCGGTCCGCAGCGCGGCGCCCTGGTGCAGGAGGTGCTCCTGCCCCACGAAGTCGTCCAGCGACACCGGACGCATCCGCACCGCCAGCGGTCCCTCCTCGGGTGGCACCGGCGTGCGCCCCCGCGGTCCGTCGCCGGGATCGAACAGGCGCTCCATCACCCGTAGCATCCCCGCCATGCCGGACCTCCAGCAGGAGACGGTGGACGTGCTGCGGCGGCTGATCCGGTTCAACACCGTCAACCCGCCGGGGGCCGAGCGGGCGGCGATCGAATTCCTGCGGGACCACCTGGCCCAGGCCGGCCTCGACTGCGAGCTGCTCGCGCTCGACCAGGACCGTCCCAACCTGGTGGCCCGGCTCCGGGGCGACGCACCCGGTCCCACGCTCGGCTTCCTCTCGCACGTGGACACGGTGCTGGCCGCGCCCGAGGAGTGGTCCCGCGACCCCTGGTCGGGCGACGTGGCCGATGGGTGCGTGTGGGGACGGGGCGCCCTGGACATGAAGTCGCAGACCGCGGCCGAGGCGGTGGCGGTGGCCGCCCTGGCGCGCGGCGGGTGGCGGCCGCCGCGCGGCGAGCTGCTGGTGATCGCCGTGGCCGACGAGGAGGCGGGCGGCGAGCACGGGGCGCAGTTCTTGACCCGCGAGCACGCCGACCGGGTCCGCTGCGACTACCTGGTCAACGAGGGCGGCGGCTCACCGTTCGTCTGGGAGGGGCGCCGGCGCTACGGCGTGTGCTGCGCGGAGAAGGGCGTGTTCCGCTTCCGCCTCACCACCGAGGGCGTGGCCGGGCACGCCTCGATCCCCCGAATGGGGGACAACGCCCTGCTCAAGATGGCGCCGCTGCTCGAGCGCCTCTCCGCGCGCCAGCCCTCCTTCGACGTGGGCGACGAGCCGCGGGCGCTGTTCCGGCAGCTGCTGGGCGAGGAGCTCGACGGCGATCCCATGCCCGCGGTCGAGCGGCTGCGCCAGGCCGATCCGCTTCTCGCCCTCCTCGTCGAGCCCACGCTGGGAGTGAGCGTCACGCCCACTCGGATCCGCGCCTCGGAGAAGATCAACGTGATCCCCTCGCGCGCCGAGCTCGACGTCGACTGCCGGGTGCCGCCGGAGCTGGGCGAGGACGAGGCCCGCGCGCGCGTGGAGGAGGTGCTGGGGCCGGCGGGCGACGGGTACCGCCTCGAGTTCCTGGAGCGCGTGGTCGGCAACCGCTCGCCGTTCGCCGGGCCCCTAGTGGACGCGATGCGCGACTGGCTGGGCCGCGCGGACCCGGAGGGCGAGCTGGTCCCCACGATGCTGCCCGGCTTCAGCGACTCGCGCTGGTTCCGCGCGGCGTTCCCCGACTGCCAGGCGTACGGCTTCTTCCCCCACCGGCACATGACGCTGCACGAGGCGGCGCCGCTCATCCATGGGGCGAACGAGCGGATCGACGTACGCGACCTGGGGTTCGCGGCCGACTTCTTCCACGACCTGCCGCCGCGGGTGCTGGCATGAGCGAGAGCGAGAAGCTCCGCCTGGGCGGGATGGCCCTGCGCAACGGCCTGCTGGTCCACGGGCCCACGCACTGGGCGGCGGCGGTCCGCGCCCCCGATGGCTCCCTCCGGGTCGCCTCCGGCCCCAAGCCCCGCCTGCGCCGGCTGGACGCGGTGCCCGGGCTGCGAGGCATCGCCCGCCTGGCCGAGGCGTTCGCGGTCATCCCGCTGGTGAAGCGCACCCTCCCCGAGGCGCGCCTCCCGTTTCAGGACGGCAGCGTCGTCGCCGTGGCGGCGGGCGCGGCCGCGCTGGGCACGCTGGCCCGCCGCCGCCTGCGCGGCACCGCGGGCGAGGCGGCCGCCGCCGGCGTCTCGCTGGCGCCGGCGCTGTTCGCGCTGCAGGGCGGCGAGCTGGCCGCCTACCACGGCGTCGAGCACAAGGCGATCGCCGCCTACGAGCAGGACGCGCCCGACGCCGCTCACACCGCCAAGGAGCACGACCGCTGCGGCTCCAACCTGGTGGCCCCGATGCTGGCGGCCAACGTGGCCGGCGCGGCGCTGCTGCGGCGGGTGCTGGAGCGGCCGGGCCCGCTGGCCAACGCCGCCGTGTCGCTGGCCGCCGCGGGCGCCGCGGTCGAGGTCTTCGCCTGGGCCGAGCGCCACGCCGACACGCGGGCCGCTCGCGCCATCCGCCGTCCCGGCTTCGAGCTGCAGCGCGCGATGGGCACCCGCGAGCCCGACGAGGCCCAGCTCGAGGTGGGCCGCGCCGCGCTGGCGGAGATCCTGCGCGTCGAGGGCGCGTCAGCTGACGCGGCGTAGACTCCCGCCATGGCGATCACGCCGACGCGCGAGCGCCTGGCGCCGGACGTCTTCCGCCTCCCGGTGGAGAGGATCCGGGAGGGCTACTACTCCGACGCCTACTTCAACTACGCCAAGGAGCTGCTGGAGGCCGACGGCCGTCACCCCCACGTGACGATGCAGGTCTTCCAGAAGCGCCGCTCGCTGCTGGGCGGCATCGACGAGGCGATCGCGGTGCTCAAGGAGTGCTCCGGGCGCGGAGGGCCGGACGGCGAGTGGATCGACGGCTGGCCCGAGCTGGAGGTGGAGGCCCTCTACGAGGGCGACGAGATCGCCCCGTACGAGACGGTGATGACGATCTCCGGCGACTACTCGCTGTTCGCCCAGCTGGAGACGGTCTACCTCGGCTGCCTGGCCCGCCGCTCGCTGATCATGCGCAACGTCCGCGAGGTGGTGGACGCGGCCAACGGCAAGCCGATCTTCTACTTCCCCGCCCGCCACGACCACTGGCTGGTCCAGACCGGCGACGGCTGGGCGGCGCACGTGGCCGGGGCCATCGGCGTCTCCACCGACGCCCAGGCGTCCTGGTGGGGCGGCCGAGGGACCGGCACCGTGCCCCACAGCCTGATCGCCGCCTACGAGGGGAACACCGTCCTGGCCGCCCAGCGCTTCGCCGAGCGCTTCCACGACCAGATGAACGTCACGGTCCTGGTCGACTTCGACAACCACTCGGTCCAGACCGCGCTGGAGGTGGCGGAGGCCCTGGGCGACCGCCTGTGGGGCGTGCGCCTGGACACCTCGGGGAACCTGGTGGACCGGGCGCTGATGGACGAGATGGGCGACTTCGATCCCCGGGGGGTCAACGCGCACCTGGTGGAGAAGGTCCGCGCCGAGCTCGACCGGGCCGGGCATCGCCAGGTCCGCATCGTGGTCTCCGGAGGCTTCGACGCCGAGCGCATCTGCGACTTCGAGGAGGCCGGCGTCCCGGTCGACGCCTACGGGGTCGGGTCGTCGCTGATCCGGGGCGAGAACGACTTCACCGCGGACGTGGTGCTGGTGGAGGGGCGGCCGGGCGCGAAGGTCGGCCGCTGGTACCGGCCAAGCCCCCGCCTGCAAAGGGTGGAGTGATGGCGCCCGGGCGCCGATACTGCTGAGGCGATGACGGCCTTCCTCTCGCTGAACTACGACGACGTCCAGACCTGGGTGCTGACCTGGGCGCCGGTCCTGTTCATGGCCCTCATCGTGTTCTTCCTGTGGCGCACGCTGAAGCTGATGCCGCGGACCAAGCCGCAGCAGATCAAGCCGGAGTCCAGCGTCGCCATCGGCTGGCCGGACATCGCCGGTGCCGACGAGGCCAAGCACGAGCTCCAGGAGGTCGTCGAGTTCCTCCGCGAGCCCCGGCGCTTCAAGGGCCTGGGGGCCAAGGTGCCCACCGGGATCCTGCTGCACGGACCGCCGGGCACGGGGAAGACCCAGCTGGCCAAGGCGGTGGCCAAGGAGTCGCGCGCCAACTTCTTCTCGCAGTCGGCGGCGTCGTTCGTGGAGATGTTCGCGGGGCTGGGGGCGGCCCGCATCCGGCGCCTGTTCTCCATCGCCCGCAAGAACGCGCCGGCGATCATCTTCATCGACGAGCTCGACGCGGTGGGCGGCCGGCGGGGCGCGGACATCTCGGGGGAGAAGGACCAGACGCTCAACCAGCTGCTGGTGGAGATGGACGGCTTCTCCTCCACCGACGACGTGGTGGTCATCGCCGCCTCCAACCTGCTGGAGAAGCTGGATCCCGCACTGCTGCGCCCGGGCCGCTTCGACCGCCAGATCTTCGTGGCGCCGCCCGACGTCAAGGGCCGCGAGGGAGTGCTGCGCGTCCACACCCGCGACAAGCCGCTGGACGGCGTGGACCTGGAGCTCGTCGCCCGCCAGACCAGCGGGCTGACCGGCGCCGATCTGGCCAACATCTGCAACGAGGCCGCGATCCACGCCGCGCGCAAGCGCCGCGCCGCGATCCGCCCCGAGGACTTCGACTCCGGGTTGGAGCGCGTGGTGGCCGGCATGCAGTCCCGGCGCAAGCTCAACGACCACGAGCGCCGGGTGGTGGCCTTCCACGAGGCGGGACACGCGCTGTGCGGCGAGGTGCTGACCACCGTCGATCGCGTACACAAGATCTCGATCGTCCCGCGCGGGCGCGCGCTGGGGTACACGCTCAACCTCCCCGCCGAGGACCGTTACCTCAAGACCCGCGAGGAGCTCATCGACTACATGACCGTCCTGCTGGGCGGCCGCGTCGCCGAGCAGATCGTGTTCGGCTCGATCACCACCGGCGCCGCCGACGACCTGCACAAGGTGGGGGAGATCACCCGCTCGATGATCCACGAGTACGCGATGGGCACCGGCCTGTCGTCGTCGCGAGTCTCCAGCGACGGGAACCACCTGTCCGACGCCACCCGCCGGGTGCGCGACCAGGAGCAGCGCGACCTGGCCGACGAGGCCTACCGGCAGGCCTACGGGATCATCGAGCAGCACCGCGACAAGCTCGATGAGCTGGCGGAGTCGCTGCTGGCCAACGAGGTCCTCGAGCGGGGCGAGATCGACCAGATCATGGCCGGGATCGCGCGCCGTGACGGCCGCCCGGGGGCGGACCTGCGCGTGGCCGCCGCCTCCGAGCGGCCGGTAGAGCCTCGGGAATAGACTGCCGGCCCATGCTGGGCCGGATCGATCATGTGGGCGTGGCGGTGGAGGAGATGGACGCCGCGCTCGAGTTGTACCGCGACGCCCTGGGGCTTCCGCTCGCCCACCGCGAGGTGGTGGAGGAGCAGGGCGTGGACGCGGCGCTCCTCGACGTGGGCGAGGGGCACGTGGAGCTGCTGGCGCCGCTGGGCCCGGACACGCCCGTGGGGAAGTACCTGCAGCGGCGGGGCCCGGGCCTGCACCACGTGGCCTACGCCGTGGCGGACATCGACGCCGAGCTGGACCGCCTGCGGGGCGCGGGGCTGCGGCTGATCGACGAGACGCCGCGCACCGGGATCCGCAACTCCCGGGTGGCGTTCGTCCACCCGGGCGCGCTGGGCGGCGTGCTCACCGAGATCGTCGAGCCGGCGGCCGGCCACTGATGCGCCGCGAGGTGTCGATCGGCTTCTCCGGCGGCCAGGTCCTGTCCGCGCGGATGGACGAGGACGCGCTGCGCACGCTCACCGGCGCACTCGGCGGGCAGGGCTGGCACGAGGTGACGCTGGAGGACGGGGCCGTGCGCCTGCGCCTGGACGAAGTGGTCTACGTGCGGGTCGACGCCAGCGCGCACCGCGTCGGCTTCGGCTGAGCCGGCGCCGTGCTGGCCCGGCTGGAGGCGCTCGACCTCGCCGCCTATCGGCTGCTGCGCACCGCCGGGCACACGCCGTCCGCCGAGCGCGCCGTCCGGCGCTTCTCGTTGCTGGGCGAGCACGCCGCGGTGTGGCTGGCCCTGGGCGCGGCGGGGATGGCGCTGGACCCCGCGCGCCGGGCCCGCTGGCGCCGGGGCGCGGCCACCGTCGCCGGGGCGTACGCGCTCAACACCGCGCTCAAGCTGGTGGCGCGCCGGCGCCGCCCCCAGGTCCCGGGCCTCCCGCCGCTGACCGGGACGCCCACGGCGCTGTCGTTCCCCAGCGCGCACGCCACGTCGTCGTTCGCCGCCGCCCGGGCGTACTCGGGTCTGCTGCCCGCCGGTCCCCTGTACGGCCTGGCGGTGGCGCTGGCCCTGTCGCGGCTTTACCTGGGCGTGCACTACCTCTCGGACTCGCTGGCGGGGGCGGGGCTGGGGCTGGCCGTGGGCGGGCTCGCCGACGACCCATGAGGGTGGGGATCGTCGGGCTGCCCAAC
>VAXS01000238.1:0-2908 GCA_005883255.1 Actinomycetota bacterium
CGTGGTGATCACGATGGTGGTCGACGCCGAGCAGGTGCGGCGGGTGCTCCTGGGCGACGACGGGGTCCTGGCGGGGGCGCGCCCGGGTCTCCTGTGCGTCGACATGTCGACGATCGGACCGGCCGGCGCTCGCGAGATCGGCGCGGCGCTGGCGGAGCGCGAGGTCCACTTCGTGGACGCCCCGGTGTCCGGGTCCTCGCCCCGCGCCGAGGACGGCACGCTGACGATCATGGCCGGCGGCGACGAGGCCGACTTCGCCCGCGCCCGGCCGCTGTTCGAGGCGATGGGCGAGCTGGTGGTCCACGTGGGCGCGGTGGGCGACGGTCAGACTGTCAAGCTCATCAACAACGCGGTGGCCGCGGTCAACTGCGCGACGGTGGGCGAGGCGCTGCTGGTGGCGCGCGCCGCCGGCGTGGACCTCGACGCCCTGGTGCGGGTCATGGGCGCCAGCTCGGGCGCCTCGGCGATGCTGGCCCTCAAGGCCGAGCCGATGCGCCGCCACGACTACGCGACGCTGTTCAAGCTGGAGCACATGCTCAAGGACGTGCGGCTGTGCCTGGAGGCGGGCGAGGCCGCGGGCGCGCCGTTCACATTCGCCGCGCAGGCGCGCGAGATCCTGACCGCCGGGATGGGACGCGGCCTGGGAGACGCCGACTTCGCCGCGCTGATCGAGGTCCTGGAGGGCCAGGCGGGGCGGCGCCTGTAGCCCCTTTTCTGAAAACTATGCGTTTTGCAGGAACATTTGGCGGTTGGTGAACGATTGCGTAGAATGCCGCCTTCCCGACGGGCGGGACCATTTCCGTGGCGCCCCGGGAAGATCCGAGCAGTCGAGCCTCCGATTCGTTCATGCCGATCGCTTTTAAAGAATGGGCTGTAACCGTGCGCGCGCTCGCCGAGGGCGAGCAGCTGATCACCCTGCGCAAGGGCGGCATTCGGGAGACCGACCGCCACTTCCAGCTCGAGCACGACCGCTTCTTCCTCTACCCCACGTTCGACCACCAGCGGGTCGACCTGGTCCGCGAGTCCCACAAGCCGGAGCTGCAGCGCGCGCTCGAGGAGGGCGTGTGGGCCGACGGCGAGCCCGGGCTGCACGCCTGGACGATGGACGGGGGCATCCAGCAGCCCGACCGGGTGCGGATTCGCGCCTGGGCCGAGGTCGCCCGCCACTACCTGATCGAGGACCCGCGGGCGGTGGACGCGCTCTCGCCCTACTACGTGTGGACCCCCGACTACGCCGAGAAGCGGCTGGCCTGGAAGCGCCGGCACCCGCTGCACGTGCTGCTGCTGCGCACGTACCGGATCCCGCGGCCGGTGACGGTCAAGGTCCGCGACGAGTACTTCGGCTGTCGCTCCTGGCTGGAGCTCCAGCGCGAGCTGCCGTTCGAGGGCACCCCGGTGCTGTCCGACGACGAGTTCGAGCGGGCCGCCGAGGAGATCGAGGCGATCGCCAGCGACGCGACGCCCGCGCTGGCCTAGCGCCGTCGTTCCTCGCCCGGGATTCGATGACCTGATCCGCCGCGCCGGCGGCGCCCTGTGCCTGGGCATCGGCGGCGGCGGGGACGTGGTGGGAGCGACGGCCACCGCCGAGCTCGCGCGCTCGCTGGGCACGCGCGCGGTCGTGGGCGGGACCACCTGGGAGCGCCGGGCGATCGACCCCCGTCCCGGGCCGCGGCGCCTGCGCGAGCTGGTCGGAGCCGAGCCGCTGAACGAGGCGGTGGCGCTGGCCGGTCCCGACACCCGGACCGCCGACGGAGCCGTCTTCGCCGAGTCGCGGGTGGCCGGCGTGCGGGGCCAGCGGACCCTGCTGGTCGACCCCTCCGAGGGACCCGCGTCGGTGGGAGCGGCGCTGGCCGACGCGGCGGCCCGGCTGGAGTGCGACCTGGTCCTCCTGGTGGACGTGGGCGGGGACGTCCTGGCCCACGGGGACGAGCCCGGCCTGGCCAGCCCGCTGTGCGACGCGGTCATGCTGGCCGCCGCCGAGCCGCTCGTGGCCGCGGGCGTCACGGCGGTGGGCGGAGTGTTCGGCGCCGGCTGCGATGGCGAGCTCACCGTCGCCGAGGTGCTGGCGCGGCTGGCCGAGGTGGCGGCGGCGGGCGCCCTGCTGGGAGCCTGGGGTCTCACGCCGGCCGCGGCGGACCGGCTGGAGGAGGCGGTGGCCGCCGTGCCCACCGAGGCCAGCGCGCAGGCGCTGCTGTGCGCCCGCGGCGCGGTGGGGACCGCTGAGATCCGCGGCGGCCGGCGCACGGTGGAGCGCAGCCCGGTGGGCGCCGTGACCTTCTACTTCGATGCGGCGGTCGCCCTGGCCGCCGCCGCCCCGCTGGCGCGCGCCGTCCGGAGCGCCACCGATCTGGAGGAGGCCAACGACCGGCTCCACGCCGTCGGCGTGCGGACCGAACTGGACCTCGAACGCGAGGCCCAGCGCTAGCGCCGCCATGGCCTGGATCGAGTCCACGTCGGCGTCGTTCCACGCGCGCCACGACTCGGAGCAGGCCGAGGACGCCACCCGGGTGCTGGACCTGCTGGAGCGCACCCGCGACCGGCTCGGGGACCTGT
The DNA here is from genome assembly GCA_005883255.1 of Actinomycetota bacterium. Lineage (GTDB taxonomy): Bacteria > Actinomycetota > Thermoleophilia > Solirubrobacterales > Solirubrobacteraceae > AC-38. Next base: position 2,554 of record VAXS01000238.1, read on the forward strand.
TCGTGCGCACCGTGGGCGACCTGACCGTGATCCTCCACGGCTCGCCGCTGGCGCTCAACCTGGCCCAGCCCTACCTCCCGATCGCGCGGGCGCTGACCGCTCCGGCCGGGCGACGCTACCTGGTGGGCTGGGCGGGGGCGCGGGAGATCCACGTCCTGGCGCCGCGGGCACTGGAGGCGCGAGCCTCGGGCGCGCCCGGCTCCCGCGAGGCGCTGCTGCTGGCGCCCGCCGCCCTGTACGCCTCGGTGGTGGTCGGCGCCAACAGCCCCGACCTTCCCCCGCCCTACTCGGTGGCCAGCTTCGCCCGGCACCTGCGGTGGGCCTGGCTCGCGCAGGGCGTGGCGCAGCAGCTGGG
>VAXS01000238.1:2927-5485 GCA_005883255.1 Actinomycetota bacterium
CACTGCCGGCGCGCGGAGCGAGCGCGGCCCTGGAGCGAGCATTCGGCGGCCGCCCGCTGCGCCACAGCGCGGAGGCCTGGCGCGCGCACCTGCAGCGGCTGGCCGGCGCCTAGCGCCTCACGCCAGCACGTCGGTGCCCAGCCAGACGATCAGCGCCACCAGCGCCAGCGCGCCCAGCAGGGCCGCGGCCACCCGCCAGGGCGAGGCGATTGGCGCCGATCCCTCGGTGGGCGCCAGATCGGACTGCAGCAGGATGTCGCGCGCCGTGGCGGCGCCCGACGCGGGCACCAGCACGTCGCGGGGCCCGGCGGCCAGGTAGTCGGGCACGTCGAACCCGGCCGAGCGGCGCAGCAGGCTGGGTACGCCCTCCTCCAGCAGGAGCCCCTGGATGAACTCGGCCTCGGCCTGGTTGCGCCCGCCCGCCACCCGGACGAGCTCCCCGTCCGCGTACTGCGGCTTGATCTTGCGCACCCGCTCGTGGGTGGGGGTGAGCGGCTCCTCGATCGCCTGGGCGCCGGCGTACACCAGCGGCATCCGGCAGTCCGGGCAGAAGCGCTCGTCCAGCGGGTAGGACGTCGCGCAGCTGGGGCAGACGAGCGGTCGCGAGCTCACTCGTCCACCACCTCCAGCTCGACCTCCTCGATGCGATCGCGGCTGGGGATCAGGTAGGCCCGCACGTCCGCCTCCGCGGACGTGACGCCGACGATGATGTAGACGGAGCTGGGATAGAAGGCGAGGTTCACGTCGGTCTGCGAGGGATAGGGCGCGCTGCGGGTGTGCGAGTGGTAGATCGCGCCCAGCTCCAGGCCCTGCTCCTCGATCTCCATCTGGATCCGGTACTGCTCCCGCGGATCGAGCTCGTAGCGCAGCGGGCTGGCGGCGGCGTTGCGCGCGCGGTACACGCGGACGGCGTCGCCGTCGCGCGCGGCGATCATCCCGCAGCACTCGTTGGGCGCCTCTTCGCGGGCGTGCGCCACCACCTGATCCAGCAGACCGCGCGAGATTCGCACGATCCGCAGGCTAGCGGGAGCGTCTCGCGGGCTACTCGGGCTTGAGCCGCTGGACCTCTTCGTCCTCGCGCTCGTCGTCCTTGCCGGCCAGCGAGTCCTTGAACTCGCGCAGGCCGCGCCCCACCGCGCGGCCCGCCTCGGGCAGCTTCTTGGGGCCGAGGACGATGAGGGCGATCGCGAGGACCAGGACCAGCTCCAGGGGTCCGACGTTTCCGATCATCTCGCTCCCTACTCTACGCCGCCGCGCGCCCGCGCCCTACCACCAGACCGTGGAGTCGAGGTCGGCGACCTCGTCCACGGGCTTGGTGTAGATGCCCGACGACAGGTACTTCCAGCCGTCGTCGGCGACCACGAACACCACGTTGCCCTCGTCCAGCTCGCCGGCGATCCGCACCGCGATGGCGGCGATCGCGCCCGACGAGACGCCGGCGAAGATCCCCTCCTCCTCCAGCAGCTTGCGGGTCCAGACGATCGCGTCGCGGTTGGTGACGAAGATCTTGCGGTCCAGGAGGGAGAGGTCGATGATCGGCGGGATGAAGCCGTCGTCCAGCGAGCGCAGGCCCTGGACCGGCTCCCCCTGCATGGGCTCGGCGGCCACGACCTTGACCGAGTCGCCCAGCTCCTCCTTCAGGCGCCGGCCGACGCCCATCAGCGTCCCGCCGGTGCCCAGGCCGGCGACGAAGGCGGCGACCTCGTCGACGGGCTTGGTGTAGATGCCCGACGACAGGTACTTCCAGCCGTCGTCGGCGACCACGAACACCACGTTGCCCTCGTCCAGCTCGCCGGCGATCCGCACCGCGATGGCGGCGATCGCGCCCGACGAGACGCCGGCGAAGATCCCCTCCTCCTCCAGCAGCTTGCGGGTCCAGACGATCGCGTCGCGGTTGGTGACGAAGATCTTGCGGTCCAGGAGGGAGAGGTCGATGATCGGCGGGATGAAGCCGTCGTCCAGCGAGCGCAGGCCCTGGACCGGCTCCCCCTGCATGGGCTCGGCGGCCACGACCTTGACCGAGTCGCCCAGCTCCTCCTTCAGGCGCCGGCCGACGCCCATCAGCGTCCCGCCGGTGCCCAGGCCGGCGACGAAGGCGGCGACCTCGTCGAGCTCCTCCAGGATCTCGGGCCCGGTGCCGTGGTAGTGGGCCAGCGGGTTCGCCTGGTTCCCGTACTGGTAGGGCATGTAGTAGCGGGCGTCGCGCTCCGCCATCTCCAGCGCCATCTCCACCGCGCCGTTGGAGCCCTTGGCGCCCTCGCTGTAGACGATCTCGGCGCCGTACATCTCCAGCAGGCGGGTGCGCTCGGGCGTGACGTTCTCGGGCATCACGACCTTGAGCGGGTAGCCCCGGCGCCGGCAGATCATGGCCAGCGAGATCCCGGTGTTGCCCGACGTGGGCTCGAGGATCGTCTGCCCGGGCGAGATCGTGCCCCGCTCCTCGGCGTCCTCCACCATGGCCCGGGCCACGCGGTCCTTGACCGAGCCGGTGGGGTTGTGCGACTCGAGCTTGGCCCACAGGCGAACCGAGGGCTTGGGCGACAGGCGGCGCAGCTCGA
>VAXS01000239.1 GCA_005883255.1 Actinomycetota bacterium
CGTCGGTCAGGCGGACCAGGAAGGCCAGCCGGGGGCGGGAGGCCAGCCGCCGCGCCAGGCTCCGGCTGGGCCGCAGTCCCGGCCAGCGGATCACGGCGCTGCGGACGCCCCGGCGGGTCGGGATCAGGGCGTCCACCGTGCGACCGCGCACCCGCACCGCGCTGGCGCGCAGGCGCCGGCCGCCGGCGTAGACCGTGGGCAGGGAGGTCGCCGCGACGCCCACCCCTGGCGCCAGGCCGGCGGGGAGCGTCAGCCGCACCCGGGTCAGCGCGGGCCCGCGAGGAGCCGCGGCGAACCGCCCCACCAGGCTCCCCACCCCGCGGACGAAGCGCAGGCTGACGCCACCGCCCGGCCGGGCCCCGCCCACGCAGCCGACCACCGGAAGGCGGACCAGCTGCGTGACCGTCCGTCCCGTCTGGCCGGTGAACGAGGCGCTCACCGTCGTGCGGGCGTTGGGGCGGCACAGGTCGTTGACCGCCTTCAGCAGGCTGCCGCGCCCCCCGGTGAGCGTCAGCTCGAAGCGCGTCACCGGCAGGTCGGGCAGTCCCTCGAAGGTGTTGCTGATCCCCTGGTTCGGACTCGTGGGCAGCGCCGTCGTCCCGTGGAGCGTCAACGCCACGGCGCCGGTGAGCGGCACCGCCAGCGGCGGCGGGAACGCGCCGCTGCCCAGGATCACCGGCCCCGTGAGCGGCGCGGGCGCCAGCGGCGAGCCGGCCACGGCGGTCCCGATGTAGGAGGTGGGCGGGCAGGTGCCGGCGGCGAACTGGTCGGCCGGGCAGGCGCGCTGCAGCCCGTTGAGGTCCGGCGCCAGGTCGGGGGGCAGCGCCACCGCCACCTTCGCCAGGTTGGCGCCGCCCGACGGCAGGGTCACGACCGTCCGCAGCGGGGGGCGGCCGCCGTTGCCGTCCTGGCCCCGCGCGCCCACCGAGCCGGACAGGAGGGGCGAGAACGGGACCGCGTCGCACCCCGTGGGCGTGAACCTGGCGGTGGTCGTGGCCGTCTGGCCGGGCGAGTCGTAGGAGGTGGCGCCGACCTGCATGATGGCGGGCGCGCAGCGGGTGGGGTTGGTGGTGAACGCCCCCCGCGCCGCCCGGCCGTTCAGGGTGAGCGACATCCGCTGGATCTGGGTGTCGACGCCGCCCGAGCTCCGGGGCAGGTCGTCGAAGGTGGTGGCCAGCCCGTAGTTGGTCTCCGCACCCAGCGTTACCGGCGACTGCAGGAAGATCTTCCCGCCCACCGCGGGCCGGACGACGACGCCCAGCCGCGCCGGCTCGGCGCCCGTGGGCTGGAGGTTGTAGACGTCGCCCGCGGAGTTGGTGGGCACCCCCAAGACCGTGGCGGTGACCTGCGTGGTCCCCACCCGCGAGTCCGTCGGGCAGGCGTCGCCGGCGAACGACATCTGGTCGCAGCGCGAGGCGGCGTTGGGATCGCCCAGCAGCCCCTGCGGCAGCACCACCCGCACCGACTTGACGTCGTCGCCGGCGCTGCTGTAGCCGAACGCGGTGACGATCGTGACGTTGGGGTGCCCGGCGGCCTGGGTGGTGGACGGATTGAGCTGGGCGTCGGAGATCGACACGGCGGCGCGCGCCGCCGCGGGCAGCGCGAGCAGGCCAGCCAGGCACCACAGTGCGCAGGCCAGCGTGAGCCGCCGGCGGTCATGAGTCACTTCCCGAGCTCCACGAGTCCCAGCCCCGGTATCCAATCAGACGTAGGATCCAGGGCCGCAACCGGAGAAAGGGAGTCGCCCGCCATGCCAGAAGCCGTCATCGTCGACGCGATCCGCACGCCCATCGGGCGGGCGTTCAAGGGCTCGCTGCGGCACGTCCGCGCCGACGAGCTCGCCGCCGTCCCGCTGCGGGCGCTGCAGGAGCGCAATCCGGACGTCGACTTCGGGCAGACGAACGACCTGATGATGGGCGCCGCCTCGTCGGTGGGCGAGCAGGCCTACAACGTGGGCCGCAACGCCTCGCTGCTGGCGGGGATCGACCACCACGTCCCCGCCACCACGGTCAACCGGTTCTGCGCGTCCTCCCTGCAGACCATCCGGATGGCCTTCCACGCGATCGCCGCCGGCGAGGGCGACCAGTACGTGGCCGCCGGGGTGGAGTCGGTCTCGCGCGCCGGGCTGGGCGCCGGCATGCCCGACGAGCAAAAGCACCCCAAGCTCAGCGGGGCCGACGGCTCTCTCTACGACGTCTACATCCCGATGGGCCTGACCGCGGAGAACGTGGCCGAGCGCTGCCAGGTCAGCCGCGAGGCGCAGGACGAATGGGCGGTGACCTCCCAGAACCGCGCCGTGGACGCTCGCGACTCCGGCCACTTCGACAGGGAGATCGTGCCGGTGGACACGCCGGCGGCCACCGAGACCGACAAGGAGGGCAACGAGGTGTCGGTCGAGGCGGGCACGATGACGAAGGACGACGGTCCCCGCCCCGGCACCACGATGGAGGTGCTGGGCGGACTGAAGCCGGCGTTCCGCGAGGGCGGCACCGTCACCGCCGGCAACTCCTGTCCCCTCAACGACGGCGCCGCCGCGGTGCTGGTGATGTCGGCCGAGCGCGCGCAGGAGCTGGGCCTGGAGCCGCGCGCCCGCATCGTCGCCTCCTACGTGGCCGCGATCCGCCCGGAGATCATGGGGCTGGGCCCGATCCCCGCCGTCAAGGGCGTGCTCGAGCAGGCGGGGATGAGCATGGACGACGTGGACGTGATCGAGATCAACGAGGCGTTCGCCGCCCAGATCGTGCCCTGCCAGGAGGAGCTGGGCATCGACGACGAGCAGCTCAACCCGTTCGGCGGGGCGATCGCGCTCGGGCACCCGTTCGGCATGACCGGCGCGCGGATCATGACCACGCTGCTCAACGACCTCGAGACGCTCGACAAGTCGGTGGGCCTCGAGACCATGTGCGTGGCCGGCGGTATGGGCCAGGCCATGATCGTCGAGCGGCTGAACTAGGCGGCCGATGCGGCGACGCCCGGTGCTGTGGGC
>VAXS01000240.1 GCA_005883255.1 Actinomycetota bacterium
GACGAGCCAGATCGCATGGAACACCTGCATCGCATGGTGGGTATCGAGGCTCGGGATTGTCTGGGTGATGGTGCCGAGATTGCGATAGACGAACTCGCACAGGCGACGGTTGTCGTCGACCGCGGCCGTGCCCGAGCGCCCGGCGACGAAGAGCTCGAAGCCGGGGATGCAGAAGGTGTTCTGGACGTCGACGGCCAGCAGGCAGAGCCGGAACGAGTCGGCGGCCGCCGGGCCCAGCGCGTGACGCTGGGCCCACGCCGGCGCCTCGCGCGCGCGGTCCTCGTACGGAACCCGCCAGACCGCCCCCACGCGACTCGGGTCGAAGTGTGCCGGGAGTGGAAGCTCGCGCACGTCGCCACGCCTCGTCGCCAGGCCCTGAAGCTACCACCAGGGGCGCTCGAGGGCGCGCTCGGTCCCGCCCGTCTCGTCGAGCGCGTCGAGCGCGGCCATGTCCTCGTCGGACAGCTCGAACTCGAAGACCTTGGCGTTCTCCTCGATTCGCTCGCGATGCGTCGACTTCGTGATCACGACGAGATCCCGCTGCACACACCAGCGCAGGAGCACTTGCGCCGGCGTCCGCCCCGCACGCTCCGCGATCTCCCGGACACGCTGGTCCGAGAGATGCCGGCCGGTGCCGAGCGGGCTGTAGGCCTCGAGCGCCACGTTGTGCCGCTCACACGCCTCGAGCAGCTTCCGCCGGTTCGCGAACGGGCTGAACTGCACCTGGTTCACGACCGGCGGGGTCCGGGCGACCGACATCAGCTCGTCGAGCTCGCCAACGCTGAAGTTCGAGACGCCGATCGAGCGCGCATAGCCCCGTTCCCGCGCGCCTTCCATTCCGGGCCAGGCCCAGGTCGGCCCACCCTGCGGCCAGTGGATGATGTAGAGGTCCACCTGGTCGACTCCCAGCCGTTCGAGGCTCCGCTGCGCCTCGGCCTCCGGGTCCTGTCGCGCCGGGTAGAACTTGGTGGTGATGAACACCTCCTCGCGCGGCACGCCGCTGTCGCGCAGCGCGCGGCCCACGCTCTCCTCGTTCCCGTAGGCCTGCGCGGTGTCGACGTGGCGGTAGCCGAGCTCGAGCGCCCAGCGAACCGCGTTCTCGGTCTCCGGCCCGTCCGGCACCTGCCAAACGCCGAGCCCGAGAAGAGGGATCTCGTTGCCGTCGGCCAGCACGCGTGCGCTCCCATCCGCGGTCACGGTTCCGGCTGTCATCGGGGCTCCTCGTCCAGGGGAAGGGGTCCCTCGATCTTACGGACGGCCGAGTCTCTGCTGCCCGCGCACACCGGGCTTTTCATGCGCCCGAGAGGATTCGACCCTCCACGGGCCAAACGGCCCACAAGGCCCTCAACCTTGCGCGTCTACCAATTCCGCCACAGGCGCCGGAGCGGTCTGAGTATAGCCCCGGGACCCGGGCCGCCCGGGCGCCTTGAGTCCGTCCTCGACCCGCGCTAAGGTCCCGAACACATGTTCGTTCGATCCCCCCGCCCAGGACGCTAGGAGGAGCTGCCTCATGGTCGATCTCGACCTCACGAAGCGCCAGCAGGAGATCTTCGACTTCATCAAGCGCTACTCCGCGAAGTACGGCTATCCGCCCACGGTTCGCGACATCGGGAAGGCGGTGGGTCTGGCGTCTTCGTCCACCGTCCACGCCCACCTGGCCAACCTGGGGAAGATCGGCCTGCTGCGGCGCGATCCGTCCAAGCCCCGGGCCATCGAGCTGCTGGACCGAGCGGCCGGCGCCGCGGGGGCGGCGGCCGAAAGCATGCGCAACATCGTGCGGCCCAACGGCCTCCCGCTGGTGGGCCAGGTCGCGGCCGGGCAGCCGGTCCTGGCCGAGGAGAACATCGAGGACTACGTGGACGTGCCCGAGGTGGCGGGGGGTGGCGACGGCGAGTACCTGCTCCGGATCCGGGGCGACTCGATGAAGGACGCCGGCATCATCGAGGGCGACTTCGTGGTCGTGCGCCCGCAGGACACGGCGGAGGACGGCGACGTCGTCGTCGCGCTGGTGGGGGAGGAGGCCACGGTCAAGCGCTTCTACCGGGAGGCCGACCACGTGCGCCTGCAGCCCGAGAACGCCGCCATGGAGCCCATCCGCTCCAAGGAGGTCAAGGTCCTCGGGCGGGTGGTCGGCCTGCTGCGGAAGGTGTCATGAGCGCCCTGGCCGAGCGGGAGCGGTCGGCATGGCTGGAGCGCCGGTTGCCCGGCGGGCCCGTGCGCGCGGCGGGCGAGCGGACGCTCGACGAGCTGGTGAGCACGACCTGGTCGGCTCTGGGCGCGCGCGCACCGGTGGCCTGCCCGGTGTGCGGCGGGCACATGATCGCCGCCGGCGATCGGGTCGCGGCCGGCGGCCCGCCCCTGCTGGGCGATCCGCATCCCGGCGGCGAGTGCCGGGACTGCGGGGCCGAGCTCAGCTGACCCTGGTAGACCTCCGGGGATGCGGCGCTGGAGCGCGCTCCCCGTCTGCCTGGTTGCGGCCGCGGCCGGCGCGATTGCCCTCGCCGGCTGCGGGAAGGCCAAGTTCGATACCGGGAAGCTCGAGCAGTCGATCCAGAAGGCCGCCGAGCACGACCTGCACTTCCCGCTGCGGTCCGTTAAGTGCCCGGGCGACATCTCGATCAAGCAGGGCAACGTCTTCTACTGCCGGGCGGTCAGCCGCAGCGGGACGCCAGCCCGGGTGCGCGTCCGCCAGCGCGACAACAAGGGCGGGGTCTTCATCCAGGTGCCGGCCTAGGCGCGCGGGCTGGTAGCCGGGCCCCGGCGGCGCTACCCTGGAAGAGCGAGTCGAGCAGTCGCGGAGGTACGCCTTCGAGGAAAGTCCGGACACCATAGGGCGCAGGTGGTCGGTAACGCCGACCCGGGGAAACCCGCGGGAAAGTGCCACAGAAATGACACCGCCCACGTCCGGGACCTCAGCTGAGTCCCGGGCCGGCAAGGTTGAAATGGTGCGGTAAGAGCGCACCGGCGTCGCGGCGACGCGGCGCGTCAAGGCAAACCCCACCTGGTGCAAGGCCAAGCAGGACCGTTCGCAGGCTGCCCGCCAAGGTCCAGGTAGGCCGCACAGATGGATGACTGCTCCCGACAGAATCCGGCTTACAGGCTCGCTAAGGAAAAGCCCCGCTCCGGCGGGGCTTTTCTATGCGCCGTCGCACTTGGTGCGACGAAAAGCGGGCGGCGGAGGTGGGGCGCCGCCGCCCGCTTGAGGCCCGCGCCGAGCTGTCAGCCCGCGAGCGCGGCGTGGGGGAGGAGGTCGTTCGCGAGCACGAAGTTGGCGATGTCGTGCCCGAGGTTCTCACCAGCGACCTGGTCGATTCGGGTGTGGTTTCCGTTGTAGATGCGGCTCACGCTGGCTTCTTCCTTCGCCTCGGAGAAGCTGACGAACGTCCGCTCGACGCCGGGCAGCGCGGTCGACGTCACCGTGAACGGGAACTCGTTGCCGTAGATCGACGAGAGCACCGCGGCGCCGGCGGCGCTGATCGTGCCGTGTGCGCCGGGGTACGAGGGATCGGTGGCCGTGGCCGAGAGCGGCGTCCAGTTCGGGTCCGCAGTGGTGTCCGGGTTGCCGTCCGTGTCGGCGTTGCGGATCGCCGTGACCGGTCGCCACAGGCGGTAGGTGTACTTCGCGTCGTAGAAGGCGATCACCGAGTCCGCGAACGTCAGGTTGAGGGCCGCGAACGTACGGGCCTCCTGAAACAGCGTGCCCTGGTGCCCGAGCACGGCGCTCTGGGCGATGCGGTTCCAGGTCGCCCAGATCGCCGGGTTCCAGAACAGGCCGATCTGAGTCTGATCCGGCGTGCGAGTCGAGTTCTGTGCCACGCCGAGGCCCTTGACCTCGTTGATCGCGGCGGCGTACTTCGCGCTGGTCAACGCCGGTGGGGCAGGCGGCCGGAACTGGTCGGCGTGCCGAAGAGCGAACGGCTCGACGAACCGCCAGTGCGTGAACACGGGCTGGGCGAAGGCCGGCGGCGTGAGCTGGTAGTCGCCGGGGTTGGCGCCAGGCGTGAACGGGATGAGCGCGGCGCTCGAGCCGTCGTTTGCCCGTTGAGCCAGGATCTGGGCCGCGACCATCTCGCCCACCCGGATGCCCTGGGACTTGTGGCGGCCGGCGGGCACTGCCGCCAGCAGTCCCGCGTATTCCTGGTCGATCGACGTCTGGAGGCCGGGATACAGGGCGACGAGCGTGTCGTGCGCGGCGGTGT
>VAXS01000241.1 GCA_005883255.1 Actinomycetota bacterium
CAAGCCGTTCGTCTTCGACGAGGTGGTGGCCCGGCTGCGGGCCCTGCTCCGGCGGGCTGGCGCCAACGGCGCGATCTCGGTGGGGGGCCTGAGCCTCGACCCCACCGGCCACGCGGTGCGGTACGGCGACGCCGCGGTCGCGCTGACGCCGACCGAGTTCCGCGTGCTGGGGGCGCTCGCCGCCCGGCCGGACGAGGTGGTGCGTCGGCGCGAGCTGGTCCGCGCGGCCTGGCCGGAGGGCGCGATCGTCCACGACAACACGCTCGACGTCTATCTGGCCCGGCTGCGGAAGAAGCTGGGAGAGCTGGAGGGCGCGCCGCGCATCGTCACGGTCCACGGCGTGGGGTACCGGCTGGAATGAGGCGCTTGGTGCCCCGGGGGCTGCGCCACCGGGTCATGGCGGTCGTGTTGCTGGGAGCGGTCCTGGGGTTGGCGGCGCTGACCGCCGGCTTCAACCTGGTCCTGTCCGGCCGCCTGGACGCAGACGCCAACAGCGTCCTGCGCGCCCGGACGGCGGCGCAGCTGGCGACCCTGGCGGCTCCCGGCGGCAGGCTGCAGGTGCGCGAGGCGCCGGACGACGCCGCTGCGGACAGCCAGGTGTGGATCTACACGGGCTCGCGGCTGCTCGAGCGTCCACGGGCCAACCGGCGAGACCAGGGGGCCGCGGAGGCGCTGGTCGGCGGCCCGCGCCGCTTCGTCGACGTCGCCGCCACCGACACCCGCCTGTACGCGGTCCCCGTGAGCGCTGGCGGCCGGTCCATCGGAACGGTGGTCGCCGGCCTCTCGCTCGCGCCCTACGAGAACTCCCGGCACACGGCCCTGCTCGCCTCGCTGGTGTTCGCCGCGGTGCTGCTCGTGGCGATCGCGCTGGGCGCGCGCTGGGCGATCGGGGGCGCGCTGCGACCGGTCGCCCGCATGACGGAGGCGGCGGCGGACTGGAGCGAGCACGACCTCGACCAGCGCTTCGCGGCCGGCGAGCCGCGCGACGAGCTCACGCGCCTGGCCGCCACCTTCGACCGGCTCCTCGATCGCCTGGCGGCGAGCCTGCGCCGCGAGCAGCGCTTCTCGGGCGAGCTCTCGCACGAGCTGCGCACGCCGCTGGCCAACCTGCTGGCGGAGACCGAGCTGGCGCTGCGCCGTGAGCGCTCGGGCCCCGAGTACCGGGAGGCGCTGGCCGCCGTGCACCGCAGCGCCGAGCAGATGAGCGGAATCCTGGAGACCCTGATCGCCGCCGCGCGGGCCGAGACCGGACTCGCCCGGGGCACCAGCGACGGCGCCCGGGCCGCCCGCCGGGCGGCCGAGGCGGCGGGCGGCCCGAAGGACGTTCCCGTGGACGTGATCGCGCCCCGCGAGCCGCTGCGGGTGGGCGCGGACGGGGAAGTGGTGGAGCGCATGCTCGTGCCGCTGGTCGACAACGCCCGCCGGCACGCCCGCAGCCGCGTGACCATCGACGTCGGCCGGGACGGGCGCACCGCCGCGTTCACCGTGGTGGACGACGGTCCGGGGGTGGCGGAGGCCGATTGCGAGCGCATATTCGAGCCGGGCGTGAGCGGCAACGGCTCGCCGGGGGCCGCCGGGCTCGGCCTGGCGCTGGCCCGGCGCCTGGCGCGCGCCGCCGGCGGCGACGTGCGGTGCCTGCCCGGCGACGGCGGCGGCCGCTTCGAGTTGCGGGTGCCGGCCGGCTAGCGGGGATCCGCCGGGTCGTCGATGTCGATCTCGACGCTGCGCATGATCGTGGCCAGCGTGCGGTAGTAGCCCACGGCGAGCAGCAGCTCGACCGCCTGGCGGGCCGAGAGCCGCTCCACCAGCTCGTCGAAGGCCTCCGCGGAGGCGCGATCGTCCCGCAGGGCCTCGGCGGCGCAGCGCAGCACCAGGCACTCCCGGGCGTCGAAGCACGCGGCTGCCAGGTCGCCCCGCTCGACCGCCACCACCTGCTCGTCGCGCACGCCCACCGACTTCGCGATCGGGACGTGCTGGATCCACTCGTACTCGGCGCCGGTGGCATGGGCCACGTGGAGGATGGCCAGCTCCCGCAGCGCGGGGTCGAGCTCCTGGGCGCCGAGGATGGCGCCGCCCAGGCGCAGCGCCGGGCGCAGGCAGGTCTCGGCGTGGGCCAGGGTGCGGAAGATGCGCAGCGGCGGCAGCGCCTCCAGCGCCTCGCGCACCGGCGCGGGGGCGTCGGCCGGCTCGACGTAGGGGATGCGGGCCATGCCGTCAGCCGATTCGGGCCGCGCGGCGCGACTCGGTGCGGATCTCGGAGAGGATGCGCTCCAGGCGGGGCTCGGCGTCGCGATCGACGTGGGTCATGGCGCCCGCCACCGCGGGGTGGACGGCGGCGATCTGGGCGTGCATCTCGTGGGCCACCGCCCGATAGGTGGGGTGCCCTTCGCGACCGGAGCGCAGCTCGATGAGCTGCATCGCCTCCCGGGCGTTCAGGTCGAGCACGTAGCGGATCCGGTAGCCCAGGCACAGCGCGTACGGCGCCGCCCGCTCCAGCCCCGCGTCCACCAGGCGGGCGTACTCGGCTCGCGAGACCTCGAGCGCCCGGCGGTAGTCGTCGCCGCAGCCGGCGGCGTCCACCTCCTCGGGGACGCCCGCGCCCAGGTGGGGTGTGAGCTGCTGCCACTGGCAGGTCAGCATCCGGTGGCGCTGGAGGTCGCGGAACGCCCCGTAGTCGGAGACGATCTCGAAGCGGTAGCGCAGAGTCTCGAAGCCGCGCCCGGGGCGGTGGCGCCGGTTCTCGCGCGCGCCCACCAGGTCCTCCAGCAGCTCGGTGCGCCGGGACGCGGAGAGCTGGGACACGGCGGCCAGCGCCTCCTCCTCGCCGGTGCCCGCCGCCTCGAACAGAAGGGCCGCCAGCAGCCGCTCCTCGGTGCCGTCCACGTGCAGGAGGCGGACGGAGGGGCGGGCGTCGGGCTCCTCCTCGCGGTCCAGCCCCAGGCGGGCGGTCCAGGCGCGGGCGGCTGCCTCGCGGCGCTCGAGGAAGCGGATCCACTCGCCGCCGCGTTC
>VAXS01000005.1 GCA_005883255.1 Actinomycetota bacterium
TCCGCCGCGGCGGCTTCGCTCCCAGCGTCTCCGCCAGGTAGGGAAGCCACTCCGACACCGGGGCCGGCTCGTCGTCGACGACGTTGTAGACGCCGGGCGCGCCCGCGCCGACGGCCGCGACGGTGGCGCCGGCGGCGTCCTCGATGTGCAGGAAGGACCACACACCGGCGCCGTCCCCCACGATCGGCACGCGCCGGCGCCGGACCTGCTCGACCATCTGGCCGCCCCGACCGAGCACGTTGCCCGGCCCGTAGAAGCCGCCGTAGCGCAGCGCCAGGCCCTGGACGTCGTCGGCGCCGGTGACCGCGTCCTCGAGGTAGCGGATGGCCGCCAGCGTCTGGCGCTGGGGCTTGGGCGGGTCGGGATCGAGCCGGTCCTCCTCGGTCTTCACGGCCGCGCCCTCGCGCGCGTAGGGCCAGCCGGCGAAGCTCTGGGCCAGGAAGCGCCGGGCGCCCACGGCCCGCGCCGCCGCCAGCAGATGGTCGAGGCCCTCGGTGCGCAGCCGGTTGGTCAGCGCGAAGAAGCGGTCGAACCGGCGCAGGTCAACCGGACCCGACAGGGCGGTGAGCTGGTGGATCACCACCTCGGGGCGAGCGTCCTGGACGGCACGCTCCACGGCCGTGCGGTCCAGCCCGTCGACCACGACGCCGCGGGCGCCCATCTCCTCGATCGCCCGCACCTTGGCGGGGCTGCGCGTGGTCGCGACCACCGCGTGGCCCGCCTCCACGAGCCGCGGGATCAGCCGAGTCCCCACGGCGCCGGCGCCGCCGGCCACGAACACGTTCATCGGGTCAGCCCTCCTCGGCCTCGCGGATCCGCGCCCGCTCGTCCGCGCTTCGGTCGGGCGGGCCCAGCTCGATCCCCGGCGGAAGCTCGACGTGCAGGTCGCCCTCCGGGTCCAGCCCCACCTGGACGCGCGCCGGGCGGCAGGCCAGCACGTGCCCGCCCCGGCGCCGGGCCGCGTCGGCGAAGTGCAGGTGGTAGCCGGCCACCTCCAGGCCCTGGGCGTAGCCGGGGAAGCGGAAGCCCACCAGCGTGCCCGAGACGTCGCGGAGCTCGAAGGCGTGCTGCTGACGGGCCGCTTCGGCCAGGGACGTCCCGGGCGGCTGGCGGGCGACCGAGCGCAGCTCCAAGCGCTCGAAGTCGCCGTCGACCCGTAGCGCGCAGGCGGGCGTGCCGGACGGAAGGCGGGCGTCGAGCGCGCGCAGGAACGCGGCATGGTCCAGCGGACCGTCGAGCCCGAACGAGACGCTCGGTCGAAACCTGGTCACGACGGCGAACGGCGTCCGCGCGGCGGGCGGGATCGGCGCCAGGTTCCCGTCCGCGTCGGCCCGCAGGAAGCGACCGTCCAGGGCGATCATCTCGCCGTCCAGGCGGTCGAGCGTCCCCAGGCCCAGGTCGCCATGTGCGGCCAGCTCGCCGAACGTCAGGTCGCCCTCGAGGTTGCCGGCGAACAGGGCGTCGAGCGTCGAGACCTGGAAGAGCGCGCGGGCGCCGGCGTCGGCGCTCGCGGCCCGCCGGCCCATCGCCGCCACGTCGAGCGAGTGGATCAGGCGGTGGTCGACCAGGTCGGGCTCCACGGTGGAGGCCGACGGTAGCCGACCTCGGCCGGGGTCGCACGCCGACTGAACGCGCCCGGCCTGCCCGCTCACCGTCCAACCTGCCCCGCTGTCGCGCGTTATGAGCCGGTGGATGTCGAGGACGTGGCCGAGCTGACCAAGCAGCAGCTGGACTTCATCGAGCGCGTGGGCGGGAATCCGCGCGACGTCCTCCAGGGTGCGGCCGCCGGCGCCGTGTTCGTGTACGTCGAGGAGCCGACGCAGACCGTCCGCTACGAGGTGACGACGCAGGGCGAGGCGCGCCGCGTCGACACCTTCGCCCCGCGCAGCCGCCCTCGCTTGGCCGGGCCGGGATAGCGTCCCGGTGCGGGCACTCGTCACCGGGGCCACCGGGAAGGTCGGGCACGCGACGGCGCGGGCGCTGCTGGACGCCGGTCACCAGGTGCGGGCGCTGGTCCGCGAGCCCGTCCGCGCCGCGGGCGTCCTGCCGGCGGGGGTCGAGGCCGTGGCGGGCGACGTCACCGACGTACCCTCGCTGGAGGCGGCGGCCGCCGGGTGCGAGGTGGTGTTCAACGCGATGGGCCTCCCCGAGCAGTGGCTGTCCGACGACGGCGACTTCGACCGCGTCAACGCCCGCGGCACCGAGAACGTGGTGCGCGCGGCGCGCGGCGCGGGAGCACGCCGCGTCGTCCACACCAGCACGATCGACGTCTTTCACGCCCCGCGCGGGGCGCGCTTCGACGAGTCCGCCGTCGCCGACTACCCGAAGGGGACGGCGTACGAGCGCTCCAAGCAGCGCGCCGAGGAGCTCGCCCGCGCGGCCGCCGACGGCATGGAGCTGGTCTTCGTCAACCCCGCGGCGGTGTACGGGCCGGGACCGCTGGGGGGCGCATCGCTGGAGCGCCAGCTCTTCCAGCCGCTCGTCCGGGGGAGGCTGCCCGCGCTGGTGCCCGGCGGGTTCGGCGTGGTCTACAGCGAGGGCGTGGGCGCGGGGCAGCTGCTGGCGGCCGAGCGCGGACGCCCGGGAGAGCGCTACATCCTGTGCGACGAGCACGTGACGCTGCGCGAGCTGGCGCAGGCCGTGGTGCGCGTGGCGGGGCGCGGCCGCGTGCCGCCCACGGTTCCCGAGCGGGCCGCCCGCGTGCTGTCGGCGGCCGGCGAGGCCGTGGCCCGGGTCGTGCGGCGCCCGCCGCTCGTGGCCCGCGGCGAGCTGTACTTCCTCCTGTGGAACGCCGCGCCGGACTCGGGCAAGGCGCAGCGGGAGCTGGGGTGGCGACCCACGCCGTTCGCGGACGGCCTGCGCGCCACGATGGGCGACCTGGGGCTGTTGCGCTAGGGCTGGACCGCGCGGGCCCGGCGCAGCTCCTGCGCCATCAGCTGGCGGGTGACCGGAATCGTGAGCCGGGCCGGCATGATCCGGTTGGGTCCGAACCCGACCCGCACGGGCGCGCCGCCGGGGATCACGGTGCGCCGGCCCCGCTCCACCGCCCGCAGCGCGTCGCGGGCCACCCGCTCGGGGTCGCTCCACACCAGCTTCGGCAGCTTGTCCGCGAAGACCGGCTCCGACGTCTCCTGGAACTCGGTCGCCACCGGCCCCGGGCACACGGCGGTGGCGGTGACGCCGGTGCCGCGCAGCTCCTCGTGGAGCGCCTCGGTGTGGAGCAGCACGAACGACTTGGCCGCGGCGTAGGTGTTGTTGCCGGGAAGCGCCTGGAAGCCCGCGGTGGACGACAGGTTGACGATCGCGCCCCGGCCTCGCTTCACCATGCCGGGCACGTAGCGGGCGTCCAGGTCGACGACCGCCTCGACCAGCAGGCGCACCTGCTGGAGCTCGCGCTCGCGGTCCGAGGCGGGGAAGGGGACGTAGATGCCGTAGCCCGCGCCGTTGACCAGCACCTCGACGGTGAGCCCGCGCGACTCGATCTCGGCCGCCAGGCGCTCGCGCGCGTCGGCGTCGGAGAGGTCGGTGGGGATGGGCTCGGCGCGCACCTCGTGCTGCTCGCGCAGCTCGGCCGCCAGTTGCTCGAGGCGCTCGGCGCGCCGGGCGACCAGCGTCACGCCGTGACCGCGCGCGGCCAGCCCGCGGGCGAGCTCGCGGCCGATGCCCGACGAGGCGCCGGTGACGAGCGCCGTGGAGTCGGGATCCGGAGCGGGAAGCGCCACGGCCCGCAGCCTACCCCGCGTGCGCCGGACCAACCGCCCTCAGGGCCGCCGCGGGGGGCGCCACTCCGGCGCCGCGCGACGCGGCTCGTCGCCGGCCGGCGGCGGGCCGCGCCGCTCGGACGCCTCGCGGTCGCGGTCCTCGCTGAAGCCGATCTCGGCGAAGACGATCGCCACGGCCGCCACCAGCGCGCCGCCCACCAGCACGATGCCCACGGCCGTCGCCGCCGTGGCGGCGTCTATGGCGATGAGCACGGCGCCCACCACGATGGTCGCGACCACGACGACCGCCTCGCGGAGGATGCGGCGGCGGACTTCCGGGGGCACGAGTCCATCCTCCCCGGCGCGCCCCGCGCGCGCAACCCCGCCGTTGGACGGCGAATCGCGCCCGCACGCGGGGCTAGCATCCAGGCCGTGGCCTCCGTCGCACGCCCGCTTGCAGCGCTCGCCGGCGCGCTCGCGCTGGCGGCGGCGGGCTGCGGGGGCGGCGGCGGCTCGAAGACGCACGCCGCCGCCACCACCGCTTCGCGCCCCGTGGCCCCACCGTTCGGCGCCACGCTCACCGCGCCCGGCCACAACCCGCGGGCGGACCGGCCCTGGCCGGTGGTGGTCACCGCCACCGCCAACGACGGGCGGCCGCTGCCGGCGGTCGTGCACTACCAGTTCCTGTTTGCCGGGCGGGTGGTGGCGGAGCGCTCGACCTACCGGTTCCGCGGCCGCTTCCGCGACGTCGTGACCTGGCCGCGGCGGTCGATCGGCATCCCGCTCACCTTCCGCGCCGCGATCACCACCAAGCTGGGCAAGCGCAACCTCGACTACCCGGTGACGGTCAGGCCGTGAGCGGCGCCGCCGTCGAGATCGACGGCGTCTCGAAGACCTACGACGGGCGGGTCAGGGCGCTGCGGGACGTGTCGCTGCGCCTCGGGCCCGGCGACTTCGCCGCGCTCACGGGCCCGTCCGGGAGCGGGAAGAGCACGCTGCTGAACCTGATCGGCTCGCTCGACAGCCCGGACGCGGGCACGATCGTGGTCGACGGGCAGCGGGTCGATCGTCTCGCGCACCCGCACCGGTTCCGGCTCGAGGTGATCGGCTTCGTCTTCCAGTTCCACCACCTGCTGCCGATGCTCACCGCGCGCGAGAACGTCGAGGTGCCGCTGATCGCCGCCGGCCTCCCGAGCGGCGAGCGCCACGAGCGCGCTGACGAGCTGCTGGGCGAGGTGGGGCTGGCCGCGCGCGCGAGCCACCTCCCGTCGCAGCTGTCCGGCGGCGAGCGCCAGCGGGTGGCGGTGGCGCGCGCGCTGGCCAACCGCCCGCGGCTGCTGCTGGCCGACGAGCCCACCGGCGCGCTGGACTCCGTCGCCGGGGAGCGGATCCTCGACCTCCTCGGGCGGCTGCGCGAGGCGTACGGGATGACGATGGTGGTCGTCAGCTACGACCCGGGCATCGGCGAGCGGGCCGAGCGGATGCTGCGGCTGGAGGACGGGCGGATCGTCGAGGACGCCTAGCCGCGCGCCAGCGCCGCGGCGGGCGCCAGCCGGGTGACCCGCCAGGCGGGATACAGGCCGCCCAGCACACCGATCGCGATCCCCACGATCAGGCCGCGTCCCAGGGCCCAGGCCGTCACGTCCGGGCTGACGAACGCGCCGGCCGAGAAGGCCCGCACCACCAGCTCTCCCGCCGACACGCCCAGCGCCAGTCCCAGCGCGGCGCCCAGCAGGCTCACCCCCACCCCCTCGCCCAGGATCAGCGCGGCCACCCGCCCGCGACCGAAGCCGACGGCGGCCAGCAGCGCCAGCTCGCGCTCGCGCTCCAGGACGGCCAGCAGCATCGTGTTGGTCACCGAGATCCCGCCGATGAGCAGCGCCAGCAGCGCGATCACCAGCGCCGCCTTGCGCACGATCTGGAAGCTCGTGCTCGACCGGGCGGCCTGCTCGGGGTTGGTGATCGTCACCGTGCCGGGGAACCGCCGCTCCAGGCCGCGGGCCGCGCTCCCTAGGCCGGCCCGGGGCCGCAGCGCCACCGCGATCGTGGTGGCGCCCTGGGGCTGTCGCGCCAGCGACTGGGCGAACGCCAGCGGGACCACCACCCCGTCGTCCTCGAAGGCCACGCCCGAGTGGAAGGTCCCGACC
Source organism: Actinomycetota bacterium (assembly GCA_005883255.1). Taxonomy (GTDB): domain Bacteria; phylum Actinomycetota; class Thermoleophilia; order Solirubrobacterales; family Solirubrobacteraceae; genus AC-38. The sequence continues at coordinate 5,849 of VAXS01000005.1, forward strand.
ACCGGCACGCGGCGCCCCTTGAGCTCGAGCGTCTGGCCGACGTGGAGGCCCAGGCGGCCGGCCAGCTCGTCGCCCACGGCGGCCTCGCGATCCGCCGGCCGCCGCCCGGCGGTCATCACCAGCCGCTGCGAGACGAACCCGTCGGGCTCGATCCCGAAGACCAGCGACGAGGGCGAGCGCGGGACCGCCTCCACCACCAGCTGGATCGGCGTGGCCTGCGCCACGCCGGGCGCCCGCGCCACCCGGTCGGCCAGCGAGACCGGCAGGACCGAAGCGGTGGGGTCAGAGACGCTGCGCTGGAAGAGCCCGAGGTCGGCCTGGCCCAGGTGGATCAGCCCCCGGGCGCTGTTCTGGATGCCCTGGGTGAGTGCCAGCAGCGCCACGATCGTAGCCACGCCCACCGCGATCCCCGTGGCGGTGAGCAGCGTGCGCGCCCGGTGGCGGAACAGGTTGGCCCGGATCAGCCCGACCACGGCGGCGCCGATGCTACGGCGCGCGCCGGCCGGCGGGCGCTAGGGGTAGCTCAGGAAGCGCGCGCTGCGCAAGCCCTGCCGGAGCACCGCCGCCGAGCGGGGATAGCGCTGCAGGCGGAAGATCCCGCTCGGCTCGTTGCCCTGGTTGAGCAGCACCATCCGCACCTGCGGGTGGCTGCCCACCCAGCGCAGGAACGAGCGGAAGAACCCGGGCGCGTCGCCGCTCTGCCAGATCCCCCACTCGCCGAACGCGAACGGCTTGCCCAGGCGTGAGTAGGCGCGGTAGAAGCGGCTCAGGCCCGACCAGTTGGGATAGCCCGAGTAGAAGTCGGTCCCGATCCAGTCCACCCAGGCCGCGCCGGGCCAGTACGCGCGGACCGAGTTCCCGGCCACGTTGGGGTCGCCGGCCACCTGCGGGCACCACAGGAAGGCGGTGCGCGTGGAGGGAAGCGTCGCGCGCCCGGTGCGGACCGGCGGCAGGCCCAGGGCGGCGAGCCGCCGATCGATCGCGGCCACGTTCCCGCCCCGCAGGACCAGCACGGTCCGCCGCCAGGCGCGGACAAAAGCCGCGGTCGAGTGACCACCGCCGCGCCGCCCGCCCGAGGACGAGTAGGCGCTGTAGACGTTGTTGCCCTGGTTCATCTCGGCGTAGGGCCGGACGTAGACCACGTCGCCGGCGGCGCCCAGCTCGCGGTTGAGGCCCAGCAGGTAGGGATCGCCCGAGCCCCGGGCGATGGCGGCCGGGCTGATCCGCTCGCTGCCGTCCTGGCGGGCGGTGGTCAGCGACAGCGCCAGGCGCACGTGCAGCTCCCGGGCCAGCGCCAGGCGGGCGCGCAGGAACTGGTA
>VAXS01000242.1 GCA_005883255.1 Actinomycetota bacterium
GACCGAGGGCGGCACGGGGGGTCGCGGCGCGCGCATGGCCCCCCTGAGCCCGGGCCACGACAGGTTCGAGCCTAGCCGGGCCGCGACGCCGTGGCAATAGACGGCTCGTCGACGGCCCTCAGGCGCCGCTCGGGGCGGGAGTTCGGTGGCTACCCAACGGGCACGGGCACGTTCTGCACCTGCAGGTGGCACAGGAGGGTGAGCGCGGCGTTCAGCCGCGGGTTGCTCGTGCCGGCGAGCGTCCGGCCGGTGAGCGCGCCGCCGCTGGCCGCCTGGGCCGCGCTGGGCTCGAAGCTGGGCTGAGCCTGGGTCGCCCGCGCCGCCAGCAGCCGCGCGACCGCCAGCCGCAGGGCGCCGGGCCGGCGCGCCAGCGAGCCCGCGGCGAGCCCGACGGCGCGAACCCGGCCGCGCCGCACGACGTACACCCAGGCGACCCGTCCCGCGAGCCGCGTCCGCACGCCCGCGCCGAGCAGGCGCGTGGTCCGGGCGATCCGCGCCGCCGCCGCGCCGACGCCGATGCCGGCCGCCGAGCGCCCGCGCGCGGTGCTCCCCACCAGCTGGACCCTTCCGGCGTCGCTGAGCACGGCCACGTCGGCCGCCCGCCGGTTGAGCCGGCCGTTCGCGCACCAGCTCCAGGCGCGCGTGCGCTGCTGGGGCTGGCCGGCCCGGCGCAGGAGCGCCAGCCAGTCGTCGCCCAGGCGCAGCGGGCCCAGTCCGCGCGAGCCGAACGTCCGCAGCGCGCCGGCGCAGCCGGGCGAGCGGACCCCCTCGGCCCGCTCCCACATCTCCAGATAGGCCTCGGCGCCGTTCCACATGTCCCGGGCGAGCGCCGGGCCGCCGAGCCGGCGCAGGTCCGCGAACCAGTCGGCGTAGAGCCCGTAGTGGGCCACGCCGTCCTTCGTGTAGTCGAAGGTCCGGTCCCCCGTGCGCTCTCGCCCGAGCGTGACGCTTCCGTCGTAGCTGCGGAACGGATAGCTGATGCTGCCGCCGCCGTCGGGTGGGGGCTGGTTGGACAGGCCGCCGAGGTCGGCGCCGTAGCCCCAGCCGAAGAAGTAGGGGGTGCTCCGGGGCCGGTACTTCTGCCACTCCTTGACGTACTCGGTGGCCTGGGAGTGACCGGGGAACGCCATCCCGCCCAGCTTCCACAGGCGCGGCCAGTCGCCCGGGTCCATCCAGCCGTGCGGCGAGATGACGCCCGAGTAGCGGCGCGACTCCAGCAGGGTGAGCGTGTCGTCCACCGCCGCCTGGCTCATGTGGTCGGGATTGACGATCATGTGGAGGTCCATCATCCGGCGGATGACGTGCTTGCCCAGGGCGGTGAGCCCCCGGGTGTTGCAGTGCGGCGCGGGCGGATACGCCGGGAGCGTGCCGCCCTGGACGCCCAGCGTCCCCAGCAGGCTGTTCAGGCCCGCGCTGCCCTGGGGCGAGAAGGTCTCGATCGTGTTGTCGTGGAGCGCGCCCGTGCAGGTCCGCGCGCTCCAGAAGGAGCCGGCGCTCTGTCGATTGCCGGCGTTGATGAGGGCTCCGATCGGCCCGCTGTCGAAGCGCACGCCGGTCAGCGGGTTGTCGAACTTGTTCAGGAGGAGCGACGACCGCACGCCCAGGCGGTACATCTCGTCGAGCCCGCGGTCGACCTGCGCCTGGTCGCACGTCGGCTGATCCCAGCCTTGGCATCCGAAGAGCTCGGACACCTCGATCTCCAGGACGACCGCCATCTTGCCCTGGTTGATGACGCGCCGGGCCTGGAAGGGGTTGGTGACGATCTGGAAGAAGCCCTTGCCCGGGCCGCCGGCCTGGGCGTCGACGTAGCGCTGGAGCTCGCGGATGTCCTGGAAGCCCCGGCGCACGGTGTCCATCTCGTCGCAGTTGGTCTTCCGGTTCGCCTGCAGCTCGCACAGCACCCGGTTCTCGTTGACGCTCATGACCATGAGCCGCAGGCCGCCCAGCCAGGCCCGCTGGATCCAGCGCCAGTAGGTGCCCTCGTAGGTGAGGTTGTCGGGGCCCCAGGCGGTCATCTTGGGATAGCCGCTCGTGTCGTGCGGCGCCTCGGGTGCGCCGTAGTTGAGGAAGTTCTGCGTGGGCGCCGCGGCGCCCTGCGGGCCCTCGATGGACGAGCAGTCGGGCAGCGCGAAGGGAATGCCGTACTGATGCCACGGGCGGCCGCAGTGGAAGTTGCCGCCCAGGTACTCGAACGTCATCCAGTGCATGTGGCCCTCGACGATGCCGCCGACCCGCCCGTACGGCACGGCGCCGGGCCTGGGCGTACCGGTGGCGTCCAGCTCAGCCTCGGGATAGACCGCGCAGCCGGTGGCCGGGACGAAGCGCATCCCCGT
>VAXS01000243.1 GCA_005883255.1 Actinomycetota bacterium
CGGGCGCCGGCCGAGGCCTCGGGCTGGCCGGCCGCGGTCGGCTCGAGCGGGCGGAGGATGACGATCGGCGTGCGCTCGTCCTCGTTGCCGGCCGGGTTGTCGGACAGGGCGGCCTCGACCCAGGCCGCGTCGATCCCGGGCGAGGCGCCGACCACCCAGGCCCCGCTGAGGTGGTTGGCGTCGACGATGGCCACGCCGCAGTCCAGCTCCCGCGCCAGCCCCGTGGCCAGCTCGGCCGGGGCCCGGGGGCCGAACACGATGTGGTGGTCGTGCGGAGGCAGCGCGGCGGCCACGTCGTCGATCATCGCGGCACCCGGGCCGGCCACCCGGTAGAACCACCCCCGCCGGCCGATCAGCTTGCCCACCGCGCCGGCGATCGCGCCGGCGATCACGCGCACCCGTCCGGCCTCCATGATCGCCCCCTGCATCCCCTCGGGGCTGTGCAGGGGGCCGATCGAGCCCACGAACCGCGAGAGCATGCGGGCGAGCGGCCCGGCGCGCACCAGCTCCAGCGGCACGATCCGCGCCTGGCCGGCGGCCGCCGGGCTCTCCCCGATGGCGATCACGTCGCCGGGGCGCCGCAGGCCGGCGGTGGAGCGGGCCACGACGGGCGCGAGGCCCGAGCGCGCGGTGATCATCTCGGTGCGCACCGGGATCCGCCGGGTGCCCACCCGCTCCTCCGAGACCGGTCCCCGCGCGGTCTCGGCCAGCGGCTCCTCCTCGCCGAAGCGCTCGGCTCGCAGCGCGCGCAGCCGCGGGTTGCGGGGGTAGATGCAGGCGGCGCGGCGCAGCGTCTCGCGCGCGGCCTCGGCGTCGCCGTCCGCCAGCTGCAGCTCCGCCAGCGCCGCGTGGTCGGACGCGTAGACCAGGTAGTTGGGCGCCAGGCCCACCAGCTCCTCGAACCAGCGCCGCGCGGCCGGGCGGTCGTCGCGCTCGAGGGCCAGGCGCGACAGGCGCTTGAGCGCGTGGCGACGCAGCTGCGGATGCTCCGTCGCCTGCTCGAGCAGCGCCTCCGCCTCCTCCGTCCGCCCCGCGTCCAGCAGCGCGTCGGCCAGCGTGATCTCGTACCAGGGGATGTCCGGGAGGCGCTTCCGGGCGTCGCGCAGGACGGCGAGCGCCTCGTCGTAGTCGCGACGGCGGAGCAGCACCTCGGCCAGGGTGGCCGACGCCAGCCGCGTATCGCCGCCGCGCAGCAGCGCCACGCGGGCCGCCAGGTGGGCGCCGGTCTCGTCGCGCTCGACCGTCAGCGCCAGCCAGGCCCGCACGCCCAGCGCCTCCCCGTCGAGCTCCCGGTGCCCCATCCCGTCGAGCAGCGCGATCGCCCGCGCCGGATCGCGCAGCCACACGCGCTTGGCGCGCCAGCGTGCGTACGGGGGAAGAACCGCCATCGGCCGGAGGGTAGCCGGCCGGTGGCGGATGCGCCGCTAGTCGTGCTCCGCCGGCTCCGGCGGCGGTGCGACGGGCGGCTCGGCGGCCGGGCCCCCGACCGGGGCGCGGTCCTGGAGCTGGCCGAGCACGCGCGGCAGGTCGGCCTCGCCGATCAGTACCTGGCGGGGCTTGGAGCCCTCGTAGCCGGAGATGACCCCGCGGCGCTCGAGCATGTCGATCAGCCGGCCGGCGCGCGTGTAGCCGAGTCGCAGCCGGCGCTGCAGCATCGACGTCGAGGCGGTCCCCATCTGCGCCACCAGCGCGATCGCCTCCTCCAGCAGCGGGTCCTCGTCGGGGTCGAAGTCGTCGTCGCCGCGGCCGTCGCCACCCTCGTCCAGCACCTCCTCCAGGAGCTCCTCGTGGAACTCGGGCTCGCCCTGCCGGCGCCAGTGCTCGGTGAGCTGGGCGATCTGGCGCTCGTCGATGTACGCGCCCTGGATGCGCTGCAGCTTCGACGAGCCCACAGGCGAGAACAGCATGTCCCCTGCGCCCAGCAGCGTCTCGGCGCCGTTGTGGTCCAGGATCACGCGCGAGTCGGTCTGCGAGGAGACGGCGAACGCGATCCGCGACGGGACGTTCGCCTTGATCATCCCCGTGATCACGTCCACCCGCGGGCTCTGCGTGGCCAGCACCAGGTGGATCCCCACCGCGCGCGCCTTCTGCGCCAGCCGGATGATCGAGTCCTCGACGTCGGCGGGCGCCACCATCATCAGGTCGGCGAGCTCGTCGATCACGCACAGCACGTAGGGCAGCGGCGGCTCGCCGCGCTTGGCCCGCGCGCGGTTGAGCTCGGGCAGCGACCGCGTGCGTGCCAGCGACATCAGTCCGTAACGCTGCTCCATCTCGCGCACGAGATTGCCCAGGGCGTTGGCCGCCATGCGCGGGCTGGTGATGACCGGCGTGAGCAGGTGCGGGATCGACTCGTAGTGGGTGAGCTCGACCTGCTTGGGGTCGACCAGGACCAGCCGCACCTCGTGCGGCGTGGCGCGCAGCAGGATCGAGGAGAGCATCGCGTTCACGCAGCCGGACTTGCCCGAGCCGGTGGTGCCGGCCACCAGGATGTGGGGCATCTTCGTCAGGTCCGCGCCGATCGCCCGGCCCGGCACGTCCTTGCCCAGCCACACTGTCAGCGGCGACCAGTCGGCCGGCGGGTCCTGGAAGACGTCGCCCAGGTGGACCATCCGCCGGTGGCGGTTGGGCACCTCCACGCCGACCGCCTGCTTGCCCGGGATCGGCGCCAGGATCCGGATCTCCGACGCCGCCAGCGCGTAGGCGATGTCGTCGCGTAGCTGGGCCACCTTGGACACC
>VAXS01000244.1 GCA_005883255.1 Actinomycetota bacterium
CGCCTGCCCAGCGCGCTGGACAACCGCCCCCAGACGTTCGACGAGTTCCTGGCGATCACGCCCCAGCTGGTGTTGGTGTCGGCCACGCCCGGGGACTTCGAGCGCAACCACTCCAGCCGGATCGTGGAGCAGATCGTGCGGCCCACCGGGATCGTGGACCCCGAGGTCGAGGTTCGCGAGACCCGCAACCAGATCGACGACCTCATGAACGAGGTGCGGGCGCGGGTGGAGCGCAACGAGCGGACGCTGGTCACCACCCTCACGAAGAAGATGAGCGAGGACCTGACCGACTACCTGCTGGAGATGGGCTTCCGGGTCCGCTACCTGCACTCCGAGGTGGACACGCTGGAGCGGATCCAGATCATCCGCGAGCTGCGGCTGGGGGAGTACGACGTGCTGGTCGGGGTCAACCTCCTGCGGGAGGGGCTGGACCTCCCCGAGGTCTCGCTGGTGGCGATCCTCGACGCCGACAAGGAGGGGTTCCTGCGCGGGGAGACCTCGCTCATCCAGACCATCGGCCGGGCCGCCCGCAACGTCGAGGGCAAGGTCCTGATGTACGCCGACAAGGAGACGGCGGCCATGCGCGCGGCCATCCACGAGACCGACCGCCGGAGAGACATTCAAAAGCGACATAACCTGGAGCAGGGGATCACGCCGGAGACGATCGTCAAGGGCATCTCCGACATCACCGAGTTCCTCCAGGCCGAGGGCAAGGTCCCCCAGGGCAGCCGCCGGTCCGCCCGGCGCCGCGAGCGCGAGATGAGCGCCGAGGAGCTGGAGAAGCTGATCGTGGAGCTCGAGGAGGAGATGCTGGCCGCCGCGGACGAGCTGCGCTTCGAGTACGCGGCCAAGCTGCGCGACGAGATCCGCGGCCTGCGGCGGGAGTTGCAGGAGGTCGAGCCGGGTCCGGTACGCTAGCCCGCGCGAGGAGCGGGAGTTTGGCGCTACGACGTCAGGACATCGAGCGGAGAGACTTCCCCATCGCGCGCCGGGGCTACGACCCGGACGCGGTGGACGCGCACCTGCGCTCGCTGGCCGACCGCCTGGACGAGCAGGGCGCCACCGCGGCGTCGCTGGCCGGCGCCGCCTCCGAGCAGGTGCGGGCGATCGTGACGGCGGCCGAGGCCAGCGCCGCCGAGATCCGCGCGGCGGCCGACGAGGAGGCGCAGTCGCACCTGGCCCGGGTGGAGGAGGCGGCCAAGGCCATGCTCCAGCGGGTGGACGAGATGGAGGGCGACCTGGGGAAGCTGGTCGAGACCCTGCGGGAAGGCGCCGGCCGCCTGGCCTCGGACCTGGCGCAGGTGCGGGGGAGCATGGGCGAGCTGCAGGCGGCGGAGGCGGCCGACAAGGGCCCCACCGTGGAGCCGGCGGCCCAGGAGGCGGCCGCCGCCGGGCAGCCCGACGACAGCGAGGGCGCGCGCCTGATCGCGCTCAACATGGCCCTCAACGGCACGCCGCGCGAGGAGACCGACCGCTACCTGGAGGAGAACTTCCAGCTCGCGGACCGCGCGGCGCTGCTGGACGAGGTCTACGCCCGGGTGGGCTAGCCGCCCGCGGGGGAACGCCCGTTCGCCCCCCTACACTTGGGTGGGTTATGTCGCCGCACGACCAGATCGTCGTCTCGGGGGCGCGCGAGCACAATCTCAGGGACGTCTCGCTCGCGATTCCCCGCGAGGCCCTCGTCGTCATCACCGGGCTCTCGGGCTCCGGGAAGTCGTCGCTGGCCTTCGACACGATCTACGCCGAGGGCCAGCGCCGCTACGTCGAGTCGCTGTCGGCCTACGCCCGCCAGTTCCTGGGGCAGATGGACAAGCCCGACGTGGACTCGATCGAGGGCCTCTCGCCGGCGATCTCCATCGACCAGAAGACCACCTCCCGGAACCCGCGCTCCACCGTGGGCACGGTCACCGAGATCTACGACTACCTGCGCCTGCTGTGGGCCCGGGTAGGGAAGCCCCACTGCCACGTGTGCGGGCGGCCGATCGCCGGCCAGTCGGCCGAGCAGATCATCGACCACGTCATGACGCTCCCCGAGGGGACGCGATTCATGGTCCTGGCGCCCGTGGTGCGGGGGCGCAAGGGGGAGTACAAGGACCTGCTCGCCCACCTGCGCGCCGAGGGCTTCGCCCGGGTGAAGGTGGACGGGGACCTGCGCCTGCTGGAGGAGGAGATCAAGCTCGACAAGAAGTACAAGCACGACATCTCGGTGGTGGTCGACCGGCTGGTGATGCGCCCCGAGGTGCGCAAGCGCCTGGCCGACTCGGTGGAGACCGCGGTGTCGGTGGCCGACGGGCTGGTGGACGTCGAGCTGGTGGACGAGGAGGATCCGGCGCGGCGGATCCTCACCTTCTCGGAGAAGTTCGCCTGTCCCGAGCACGGGCCTGGGCTGCCCGAGCTCGAGCCCCGCGTGTTCTCGTTCAACTCCCCGCACGGCGCCTGCCCGCGCTGCACCGGGCTGGGGTCGCAGATGGAGATCGACCCGGAGCTGATCGTCCCCGACCCTTCGCTGTCGATCGGCGAGGGGGCGATCCTGCCCTGGTCGGCCAGCTCCTCCAACTACTACGAGGAGATCACGCAGGCGATCGCCGACCGCTACGAGATCGACCTGGAGACGCCCTGGGAGGACCTGACCGACGACCAGCGCGACCTGTTCCTGTACGGGAC
>VAXS01000245.1 GCA_005883255.1 Actinomycetota bacterium
ATCTCCTAGATGGTCCACGGAAGAAGCCGGGACTAGAGCCCGGGCGCGATCGTAGCCACTTCCAGCCGAGGCCCAATCGGGGAGGCTTCGCCGCCGGGGCACCCCGAGGGCTTGACCGCCGCGTCGGCGTTCCTCAGAATCGCCGACCCATGGACACCATCGTGACCAGGACGCGGCGGGCCGAGGTCGGTATGCTGGCGGTGCTTGGGGCCCTCGCCGTCGGCGCCTGGCTGGTCACGGCCGAGCGCATGCGCGGTATGGATGCCGGGCCGAACACCGATCCCGGCTCGCTCGGGTTCTTCGTCGGCGTGTGGGTGGTGATGATGGCGGCGATGATGCTGCCTTCGGCCGCGCCGATGGTGGCGGTCTACGCGCGGCTCCAGCGTTCGCGGGCGGCGGTCACGCTGTTCGCGGCCGGCTACCTCGCGCTGTGGACGGCGGCCGGCGTCGGGGCCTACGCGCTGGCCGTCGCGGCGCGCCACTCGTCGATCGACGCCCTGTCCTGGGACCGCGGCGGGCGCTACGTGGCGGCCGCCGTCCTGGGCGCGGCCGCTCTCTACCAGCTCACGCCGTGGAAGGAGCGCTCCCTGGCGCGCTGTCGAGCGCCGCTGGGCTTCGTCGTCACCCACTGGCGCGACGGGGCCGCGGGCGCCGTCCGGATGGGCGGCGCGCACGGGGCGTGGTGCCTGGGCTGCTGCTGGGCGCTGACGGCGTCGCTGTTCGCGCTCGGCGTCATGAGCGTCGTCTGGATGGCGGCCATCGCGCTCCTGATAGCCGGGGAGAAGCTGCTGCCCTGGGGGGACGCCGCGAGCCGCGCCATCGCGGCGCTCCTGGTCGCGCTGGCGGTGGCGATCGCGCTCGATCCGGGGAGCGTGCCGGGGCTCACGCTGCCGGGCCGGATGTGAGGGTGTGCCCGTGGGCGAGGTGACCGGGCTGGAATCGTGGGCGCTGTCGGGCACCTATCTCGAGGCCTGCAACTGCGAGGCGATCTGCCCGTGCCGGCGCATCGGCGGGCGCCCGGGCGGGCGCTCGACCTACGGGATCTGCCTGGGCGCGCTCTCCTGGGCGGTCGAGCGCGGCCGCGCCGGCGACGTCGATCTGTCGGACCGGCGGGTGGTGCTGGTGGACCGCTACGACGACGACGAGCCGGGCTCGCCCTGGGACGTCATCCTCTTCGTGGACGAGACCGCCGACGAGCGCCAGCGCCAGGCGCTGGAGGCGATCTTCCTCGGCCGAGCCGGGGGTACCCCGCTGCGGCAGTTCCCCTGGGCGTTCAAGCCCAGCCGCCTGGTCGACGTCCGGGCCGCCGCGATCGAGATCGACCACACGCCGCGGCGCGGCTGGTTCCGCGCCGGCCACGACGTGGAGGTGCGCGTGACGGGAACGGTGGCGGACCAGGAGCCGGTCACGTGCGTGATCCCCGGCCATCACCAGCGTGGCGAAGAGATCATCGCCGACCTGACCTCCACCGCCGCGCCCATCGACTTCAGGCTGCAAGGCCGCTGCGGCTACGAGGCCACGTTCGCCTACTCCTCGGACTGAGGCGCGGGGCCACCCGTCCCTTTCGTACGATGCCGGCGTGCGCCCGGCAGCCCTCCGTCTCGTCCCCGCGCTGGGCGTTCTGATCGCCGCCCTGGCCAGCTGCGGCGGCGGTGGCTCGCAGTCGAAGTCGACGGCAGGCAGCACGCCGCCGCCGGCCGCGACCGCCACTTCGACTCCCGCGCGCTCGTCGCAGGCGGCCGCCTGGCTCACCTACGACCGCGACCTCTCCCGGACCGGCCTCGACGCGTGCTCTGGCGAGCCAGGCTGGGCACCGCCGTCAGCGGGTCGTCGCTTCCCTGCGGCAACATCGACCCCTCGGGCATCACGGGGACGCCGGTGATCGACGCGGGGCGCACCACCGTCTACGCGGTCGGATTCCTCCGGCCCGCGCAGCACGTGCTGTTCGCCGTCAACCTGGCCACAGGCCGCGTGCGCTGGCGGCGGGCGATCGACCCGCCGGGCGCGGATCCCCGGGTCCACCAGCAGCGGTCGGCGCTGGCGCTCTCCCGCGGGCGGGTGTACGTGTCCTACGGCGGACTGTTCGGCGACTGCGGCAACTACCACGGATGGGTGGTGTCGGCGCCGGCGAGCGGTCCCCGGGGCGCGCTCCAGGCGTTCGAGGTGCCCACCCGGCGCGAGGGCGCGATCTGGGCCACGTCGGGTCCCTCGGTCGACGGGCAGGGCAACCTGTTCGTCTCCACCGGGAACGGCTCGTCCACCAGCTCGTTCGACTTCGGCAACTCGGTCATCCGCCTGAGCTCGAGCCTGCGCCGGACCGCGTTCTGGGCCCCGCGCAACGCCGCCAGCCTCAGCGGCAACGACACGGACCTGGGCTCCACCGGCCCGGTGCTGCTCCCCGGTGGGCGCGTGTTCATCATCGGCAAGGAGGGGGTCGGCTACCTCCTGAACGCCTCCCGGCTGGGCGGGATCGGCGGTCAGCGGACCTCGCGCTCAGTGTGCGGCGCCGCCTTCGGGGCCTCCGCGTACTCCGGCGGCCTGGTGTACGCCGCGTGCGTAGACGGACTCGTGGCGCTCCGGACCGGCGCCGGCCTGGCGCGGGCCTGGCGCGGGCCGGGCTTCCGCGCCGGCCCGCCCATCGTGGCCGGCGGCGCCGTGTGGACGGTCGACCTGGGGGGCGGCACTCTCTACGCGCTGGACGCCCGCACCGGCCGCGTCCGCTTCCACGCCGGGATCGGGAGCCCGGCGCAGTTCACCAGCCCGGCGGCCGCCGCCGGCTCGATCTACGTGGGCGGCGGGAGCCGCGTGGTCGCCTTCACCGGCGCCTGAGGCGCTCAGCTGCCGGCGACGTCGCGCCGCAGGAAGACCAGGTAGGCCGCGACCAGCGCGGGGACCACCCACAGCGCGCACACCCAGGCGGCATGGCCGATCGGCGCCCAGTCGATCGGCGTGCGCAGGAAGCCGTGCCAGGCGAAGAACTGGCGTGTCAGCAGGTAGGGCTTGATCCCGCCCAGCCCCGGGAGGATCGCCACCAGCTGCAGGACGAACGAGATCATCAGCGTCCCCACCACCGCGGCGGCGCTGTTGCGGGTGAGCGTCGAGAGCAGCAGCGCGATCGCCGCCACCGCCAGCATCGGCAGGAAGTACACCCCGAAGCTCGCGACCAGCAGCACCAGGCCGTGGCCGGTGCTCACGCGCGTGCCCGAGAAGCTGGTCAGCGGGTGCCAGCCGCTGACGATCGCGCCGCCGACCAGGGCCACCACCGCCATCGCCAGCAGCCCGGTCGCCGCGTAGGTGGCGGCCACCAGCGCCTTGCCGGCGAAGATCTGGCCGCGGTCCAGCGAGCGGGTGAGGATGGTCTTCAGCGTGCCGTTGTGGTCCTCGGCGGCGAAGATGTCGCCGGCGACCAGCGCGGTCACCAGCGGGAACAGCCAGTAGGCGCCGAAGGTCAGCAGCACCAGCGGGAACGCCAGGCCGGACTGGAGCACGTAGCGGCCGAACGGAACGTCCTGCGGGCCCTGGTTGCGGATCGCCACCACCGTGACGAAGATCAGCGGCAGCCCGGCGGCGAACACCAGGCCGAGGTACGTGCGCTTCTGGGAGATGAGCTTCCGCAGCTCCCAGCGGTAGACGGTGCCGACGTGCGGCCTCATGCCACCTGCTCCGCCGGGGCCGGCGCGACGTCCGCCCGGGAGTCCGGCGTCTCGTCCTCGGTGAGCCGGAAGAACAGCTCTTCCAGCGAGGCGTGGAGGGGCACCAGCGCGGTGATGCCGATGCCGGACTGGCCGAGCGCGATCGAGAGCGCGGCCACGGCGTC
>VAXS01000018.1 GCA_005883255.1 Actinomycetota bacterium
CTGATCGGGCGCTGGCGCCACCAGAACTCCGGCTTGGCCCGGTCGCGGGTGTAGCGACCCTCCGGCGGGGTGCCGACCCAGTCCTCGTCGTCGTCGAACGCGCTCACGCTCCGGAGCCTACGCCCCGTCGGCATGCCAGTCGCGGAAGGCCACGAGCAGCGGCTCCAGCGCCTCCGACGGCACGTCCTCGGTGCGCAGGCGCGAGGTGAGCTCGATCGTCACGCGCATCTGCTCCAGGTAGGCGGTGCAGCCGTCGCACTTGCCGATGTGGCGCTCGAAGCGCCGGCGCACCCGCGCCGGCAGCGCGCCCTCGAAGTAGTCGGTGACGAGCTCGACCAGCTCGCGGCAGGTGAGGTCGCGTCGCAGCCTCATGCTCCGCTCCCGTCGTCGTCGGGCCCGCACGTCGTGCGGACCTTGGAGCGCGCGCGGTGCAGGAGCACGCGCTGGTTGCCGTCGCTGATCTCCAGCGCGTCACTCACCTCGTCGGCCGACCACCCGTCGATGTCGCGCAGCGCGATCACCGTCCGCTGCCGCGGCGGGAGGTCGTCGATGGTCATCCGGATGCAGTCGAGCAGCTCGCGGATGGCCAGGTGGTCCTCCGGGATTCCCCACGGCGCCGGCGGCGACGACCACCAGCCGGCCCGCGGGCCGCTGGAGAGGAAGCGGTCGGGGTCGACCGCGTGCTGCTCGGAGTCGGGGTCGTCGAGCGCCGAGAACGGGACGCTGCGACCCTCGCGCTGGCCGCGCGTCTTGGCCCGGTTGGCCAGGATGCGGAACAGCCAGGTCTTGAACGACGAGCGCTCCTCGAAGCGGTCGATCCCCTGGATCACCGCCAGCCAGGTCTCCTGCACGACCTCCTCGGCGGTGGCCCGGTCCCGGACGTAGCGCCGCGCCAGCCACAGCATGCCGGGGCGGTAGCGCTCGATCAGCCGCCGGAACGTGGCCTCGTCCCCGCGGCGCAGGGCGGCGACCACGTCGCGCTCGTCGTCGTCCATCGGCGGCTCCTCTCGCTCCGGCGGCGCCGGGGTCGGTGGTGGTGCCCGCCTGTCTCCCAGGCGTCGCGGACGTTACGGGAGGCTCCTACTTGCGCGTCGTGCGGAAGGTCGCGTCGCCGCCCGGGTACCGGTGGCCCTGACCGTCGATCGCCACGAGCCGGAAGTGGTAGGTCGTCGAGCGCGTGAGTCCGCTCACGGGGGACGAGACCGCCACCGGGCCGGTGCCGGAGCCGGCGCTCGCGGTGAGCGTCGACCGGCCGTAGCTCGTCGTCGTGCCGTAGTCGAAGGAGTAGCTGGTGGGCTGGCCGTGCGGGTTGATGGACAGCGTGGCGTAGAAGGCGCCGCCCGGGCACTCGGTGGCCCCGACGTCGCGATGGCCGGCGATGTTGGGGAACGTCGCCTGCGTCCCGTTGACCGGGTTGACGGACAGCGACGCGCCCTGCGGGTCGATGCCGTGGCGGTCGGACTCCCAGGCCAGCAGGCTCTCCAGCGCCGACCGGGCGGCCGGGGTCGCGTCCTGGGTGTTCAGGGTGCCGAGCAGCGCGATCCCCACGGTGCCCGAGTTGTAGCCGTAGGCGTGGGCCCCGGTCACCCCGTATCCGCGGCCGTCCTCTCCGGGCGGTGAGGCGGAAGGGGGATCGAAGGTGTGCCGGCCTTCGTAGATCCGCCCGGCCTCGTCGATCAGGAAGTTGTAGCCGATGTCTCCCCAGCCCTGGGTGACGGCGTGGTAGTAGTAGATGGAGCGGATCGTCGCCGCCGGGTCGGGGTCGTCGTTCTGGGTGGCGGTGTGGTGGACGATCAGCTTCTGCACCGGATAGAACGCCGGCGGCCAGGTCTCCTTCCCGGACGAGTCGAAGCGCAGCCTCTCGTCGGCTCCCCAGCCGGCGCGCAGGACGATCGGCGGCTGGGAGATGCTCGCCGCCGAGGCCACCGGCGCGGCCCTGGTCGAGTCGCCCTCGCGCAGGGTCAGCAACGAGACGCGGCGGACCGGTCGGGACACGAGCACCCGCACGGCGCGCGCCCCGCGCGCCAGCGTCACGGACCCGTAGACCTCGCGGCCCCCTCGGCCCTCGGCCAACTCGTCCAGGAGCACCGAGCGCACGCGGCCGAAGCGCCGCCCGTCGCGGCTCAGGCGGAAGACGATCCTCGCGCCCGGGCTCCGGCGCCAGTGCAGCGCGAAGTGCGTCGTGCCCGCCGGCAGGACGAAGGTATGGGAGCGAAGGACGGCGGCCGAGTACTGGCGAGCCGGCGGGGCGGCGGCGGTCCGGGCGCCAGCCGACGGCGCGACGGCCAGCAGGGAGCAGAGCGCGAGGAGGGCGAGCGCGGGGCGACGCATCACGCCGAGCCTATACGAACTGGCGTCAGCGGTCGGCGATCTGGAAGCCGGCGCGCCCGAAGGCGGGCCCCAGCTGCTCGAGCGCGAAGAGCTCTTCCGGCGCGAACACCCCGCCGCGGGACGGCTCGCGGGCGCGCAGCTCGACCAGCGCGTCTCCGAGGACCACGGTGGACTGCGCCGTCATGCGGTAGTCGCCGCGGCCGTGGACCACGCTGGCGGCGAGGCGCTCTCCCGCCCGGTTCACCGCCACCCATTCGGCGATCGGCTCGCGCGTGGCCTCCGCCGGCACCCGGCCCCGGCCGACCACGAAGGCGAGGCGCGGCGTGCCCCGGATCATCCGCAGCCGGTTCAGCGCCCGGAACAGACCCTGAAGCGCGCGCTCGCGGAAGTACACGCCGAGGCGCACCCGGCGTCGTCCGAGCAGCTGCTCCGACAGCCACCCGCGGTCCTCCGGGCCCACTTCGAAGCAGGTCCGTGCTCCCAGCGGAGCCCCGAGGTCGGCACGAAACGTCGAGTGGTGGCGGGCGGCGGTGAGGTAGCGATGGATCAGCCCGGCGCCGGACTTACCGCTGGTCGCGGCGGCGGACAAGGTGAAAGCCAGCTCGAGCTCGTCCGCCTCCGGGTGGCGGCGCAGCAGGTCCGCGGCCACCAGGCTGGTGATCCCCGGGACCAGGCCGGCGTGGATCAGGACCAGGCCCCGGCCCGGAGCGGCCTCCCGCTGCAGCGCCCAGCCCCGGGCCGCGGCGATGGCCGACACGTTCACGATGGCCGGACCGTGCTCCAGCACGACCCGCTCGGCCACGAGCCGCTCGTCGGGCACGGGGTTGGCGACGAGGTCGACGTCCTGGAGCGCCGCCCGCAGGGTGTCGGGCCGGTCGAGGTCGACCAGCCGCACGCCGTCCTGGGGCCGCCGTCCCGCGCGCACCACGTCCCACCCGGCGTCGGCGAACGCCCGGGCCAGCACGCTGCCCAGCACCCCCTGGGCGCCCAGGACCAGCACGCACTGAGGGGAGGTCGCCATCGCCCGGTCAGCCAGCCGTGTGGCATCCGACCCGTGCGCTAGAGATCGGAGCTCCCGTTGGAGTCGAGGAGGTTGGCATGGCTGCGCGAGGTGGTTTGAGCAGGTTTGCGCCGTTGACGGGCGCGATCTTCGTGATCCTGGTCGTGGTCGGGTTTGCGGCCCTGGGACGGAGCACGCCGGGCGTCGGCGCCTCGGTGACCAAGGTCCATTCCTTCTACCACGCCCATCACAACCGCGAGATGGCGGCGGCGTTCGTCGTCGCGATCGCCTCGGCCTTCCTCCTGTTCTTCGCCGCCCACCTGCGCAGCGCGCTGGCGGTCGCCAACCCGGCCGCGGTGCGCATGCGCCGCGCCGCCTTCGGCGGGGGCGTGGTGGCAGTGGGCGGATTCCTGGTCGCCTCGGCGGGCCACTTCGCGCTGGCGGACGCCTCGCGCAAGGCGCACGTCACGCTCCAGGCGCTCCAGGCGCTCAACGTCCTGGACAACGACCTCTTCCTGCCGCTCGCGGGCGGGATCGCGGTGATGATCCTGGCGTCCGGTATCTCCCTCGTCCGCTCGGTGACGTTGCTGCCGCACTGGCTCGGCTGGGTGGCGGTGGTGATCGGGATCATCGGCTTCACCCCCGCCGGGTTCTTCGCGTTCCTGGCGTCCGGCGACGAAGAGGGCGACGATCAGGCCCAGCACCGTCGCGGTCAGCACGAGCTCGAGGGTCGCGTGCTGCCCCCAGGGCTTGAGTCGCCGCCGACGGTAGGAGCGGTAGGACATTCCTGGCAGACAGCTTAACGGTGCAACGCGAGCGCCGTGCCGCTCGCATGACGGGCCGCGAGCCCGTTGACTCAGTATCCGCCCGAGCCCGAGTAGCCCCCACCGCTCGAGGTCTGGCCGCTTCCCTGCTTCGTGGCCGACGCGTGAGCCTTGGCACCCGCCGGCGACAGGGCGAACCACTGCGCCCCGAACGCGGTGACGCCGTTGCCGTTGGTCTGGCCGGGGGCGTTGTCGCCCGAGAAGTAGTAGAGCGGATGGCCGGCGAACGTGACCTGGGTCATGCCGTCCCCGCGCTTGGTCTCCCCGAGCTTCGAGCTGGTGACCCCGCTGCCCCCCGTGGGCGTCCCGTTCGTGGTCGCGGGAGGCCAGGCGGAGGCGCAGGCTCCGCTGCAGGTGCTCTTCGTCCCGGTGTCCTTGGCGAACACGTAAAGCGTGCGGCCGGTGCCGTCTGTGAGGATCGTGCCCAGGCCCGAGCTCTTCGCGATGACGGACATGCCGGTCGCGCCGCTCGACGGCGCCGGGGTGGCCGCCGCGGTGCTCGACGACTTCCCGGCCGAGCTCTTGGAGGACCCGCCGCAACCGGCCACGACCGCGCCGACTCCGGCGACCGCGACGATCGAAATCAATACCCGTCTCATCTGCGCTCCGTTCTCAGTGGTGGACTGCTCACCCTTCAAGACGGATAACCGGTGCAGAACTTCCCGGGGGCCGCACTTCCCGGTGGGCCCCTGCCTATCGATCAGTAGCGGGGCGGCTCGGCCCGGCCGGTGGCCCGCCCCGTGCGGAAGATGGCCTTGACCAGCTTCCACTCGGCGACCCATTTGAACAGCTTGCGCATCTCGATCTCCCTCAAGATCGGGATACCCGGCCCCCCACCTCTCTACGCCACACGCACGCTGGCAAGGCCTCAGTCCTCCAGGGCGTCGATCTTCGCCCACGTCTGCGGGCCGACGATGCAGTCGGCGGCGATTCCGTGGTCCTACTGGAGCTTCTTCACCGCCGTCTCCGTCTTGTCCCCGAAGCTCCCGTCCACGGGGCCGCGGTAGTAGCCGAGTCCCTTCAGAGCCTTCAACTGGCGGACCGTCGTCCCTGTTGCGCCCTCTCGAGCAACGGCTCTGCCATGAAGCACCTCCTCTTGCACTTGCGGGCAACCGTGCCATCACCGAGCGTTCACGCCCGCGGGGTGAAATCCGCAGGCGCCAATGCACAGCACTCGTACGGGTTCCGACACCTTTCATGCGCACGGTTGACGTGATATGTCCGGAGTGAGAGGGTCGCGCAAAACTGCCTCGGCGCGCCACGGGAGGGCGCCGGACCGACATGGAGGTACAGAACCATGAGTCCAGATCCGCAGGACCGAGTCGCGGTAGCCGGCAGTGAACGGCCGCCGGTGGCCGAGGCTCGCAGCGCGGGTGACGTCGATCCCGGGCGCAAGATCGACGTCACCGTCACGGTTCGCCCCCGCGGCGACCAGGAGCTGGACGAGCTGGGTGGCCGCCTCGAGGAGGCCGACGGCGCGACCCCCGAGCTGAGCCGCGAAGAACTGGCCGAGCGCCACGGCGCGGACCCCGCCGACCTCGAGCGGGTGGGCAAGTTCGCGCAGGACCATGGCCTGGAGGTCGTCGAGTCGAGCCAGCCCCGGCGGACGATCGTGCTGCGCGGCACGATCGCCGACATGAGCAAGGCGTTCGGGGTGGACCTCGAGCTCTATGAGCATCCCGAGCTCGGCGTCTACCGAGGGCGCACCGGTCCCGTGTACATCCCCAGCGAGCTGGAAGGTGTGATCGAAGGGGTGTTCGGCCTCGACGACCGCCCGGTGGCGAGGCCGCGGCTGCGCCGCCTGGACGACGTCCGCGGCGAGATCGAGCCGCACGTCGCGCGGGCCTACGCGCCCAACCAGGTGGCGGACCTGTACGAGTTCCCCGGCGGAGCCGACGGCACGGGTCAGACCGTGGCGATCATCGAGCTCGGCGGCGGCTACAAGACGCAGGACCTGAACGCCTACTTCAGCGCTCTGGGCATCTCGCCGGCGCCGAAGGTGACCGCGGTGGGCGTCGACGGGGCCACCAACCACCCCGCCGGCGGGCCGAGCGGCGACGACGGAGAGGTGGTCCTCGACGTCGACGTCGTCGGCGCCGTGGCTCCGGGCGCGAACATCGTCGTCTACTTCGCGCCCAACACCACGCGCGGCTTCCTCGATGCCATCACCAGCGCGGTGCACGACACCACTCACAACCCGACGGTGATGTCGATCAGCTGGGGCATGGCCGAGGAGAACTGGACCCCGCAGACCCGACGGGCGTTCAACATGGCGTTCCGGGATGCCTGCGTGGTGGGGATCTCGGTGTGCGCCGCCTCCGGTGACGACGGCTCCAACGACGGCATGAACGACGGCCAGGCGCACGTCGACTTCCCGGCGGCCAGCACCTACGTGCTGGCGTGCGGCGGGACGCGGCTGGAGTCGTCGGGCAGCCAGATCACCAAGGAGGTGGTGTGGGACGAGCCCTCCGGCGGCGCCACCGGCGGCGGCGTCAGCGCCACGTTCCGGCTGCCGCCCTACCAGCACGCGGCGAACGTCCCGAAGTCGGTGAACCCGGGCCACAAGCCCGGCCGGGGAGTGCCCGACGTGGCGGGCAACGCCGACCCGGTGACCGGCTACAAGGTCCGTGTCGACGGGCAGAACCTGGTGTTCGGAGGGACCAGCGCGGTGGCCCCGCTGTACGCGGGCCTGATCGCGCGGATCAACCAGAAGCGCGGACCTGCTGACGGCCATCGGCACGTAAACGGGCTAGTCCCCTTCCTCGGCACGCCACAACGATTGGGGCGGGGCTGAGTCGAGCGCGCGCCGAAGCAGCGTCAGCAGCTCGCGACGCTCGGCGGCCGTAAGCCCGCGCAGCACCTCGTCTTCCACCTGAGCCGCCATCCGGCGGGCCCGCTCCAGCACCCGGCGGCCCTTGGGTGTGATGGCGACCGCGCGGGCGCGCCGATCCGTGGGATGGGGCCGGCGCCTGGCCAGGCCCGCGGTCTCGAGCTCGTCGATCAGCGAGACCATCGTGCTGGGATCGACGCCCATCGCCGCGCCGATCTCCTGCTGATTGGCGCCCTCGCGAGCCCCGAGGACGTTGAGGAGGCCGAAGAGCGCCGGCGTCAGGCCCACCGACTCGAGCGCCGCCGCGATGCGCGTGTGCGACGCCCGCCAGAGCCGGAAGAAGAGCTGGCCCGCGAACTCGGCGACCTCGGTGTCGGGGGGAGGGTTGGTTGCCATGTGGGGATCCTCGCAGGGGTGTTGCGTCCCGTCAATAATTTATGCTAGAAATAATAGAGCAAGCGAACGACTATGCCGATTCCGGAGGTGTCCCAGATGGCGCCAGCAGCTCCCCAACCGTCCTTCCTCGCGACTCGCCGCGGCAAGCTCACGCTGGCCTTGCTGGCCGCCGTCGCGTTCCTCGACTTCGTCGACGCCTCGATCGTCAACATCGCGCTTCCCTCGATTCGCCGCGATCTGGGCTTCTCCGAGCAGGGCCTGCAGTGGGTCCCCAGCGGCTACCTGCTCACCTACGGCGGCTTCATGCTGCTGGGCGGCCGGGCCGCCGACCTGCTGGGTCGCCGGCGCGTGCTGGTCGCCGGCACCTTGCTGATCGGCGCCTCGTCTCTGATCGGCGGCTTCGCCGGCAGCGCGGGCGTACTGGTTGGCGCCCGCCTGGCCCAGGGCATGGGCGCCGCGCTGATGCTCCCGTCGGCGCTTTCGATCCTCACCACCACGTTCAAGGAGGGCTCGGACCGCAACAAGGCGCTGGGAGTCTGGGGCGGCGTGGGCGGACTCGCTTCGGCCGCCGGCGTGCTCCTGGGTGGCGTGCTGACGGAGGGCCCGGGCTGGCGCTGGGTGATGTTCGTCAATCCGCTGGCCGCGGTGCTCGTGCTGGGAGGGATCTTCTGGCTGATCGGCGGCGAACGAGGCCGCGCGCGGCTGGCCGACTTCGACGTCCGCGGGACCATCCTGGCTACCGGCGGGATGCTGCTGCTGGTCTTCGCGCTGGTGAAGGCGCCCGGTCAGGGCTGGAGCTCCACCCGGACGATCGCCGAGCTCGCCGGCGCGCTGGCGCTGCTGGCTGCGTTCGTGATCAACGAGCAGCGCAATCGCAACCCGCTCCTGCCGCTCTCGATCTTTCGCGTCAGGGGACTCGCCGCGGCCGACGCCACCCAGCTGGTCGCCTTCGCGGGCTTCCTGGCGATGTTCTTCTTCCTGACGCTCTACATGCAGAACGTCCTGGGCTACTCGCCGATCCAGACCGGCGCCGCCTACCTCCCGCTCACCTTTGGCGTGGGGATCGCCGCCGGCGTCTCCTCACAGCTCCTGGCCCGCACCGGTACGCGACCCGTGATCGTCGCCGGCTTGCTGATCGCCGCCGGCGGGGTGTACTGGCTCTCCCGCACCCCCGTCCACGGCTCCTACCTGACCGGCCTGCTCCCCGGGATGATGGTCATGTCGATCGGCCTCGGCGCCGTGTTCGTCGCCGTCACCACCGCCGCCAACGCCGGCGTGTCGCCCGACAAGGCCGGGCTGGCCGCCGCGCTCCTCAACGCCTCACAGCAGGTCGGCGGCGCGCTCGGGCTGGCGATCTTCTCCGCGATCGCCACCTCCCGCACCACCCATCTGCTGGCCAGCCACACCCCCCAAGCGGACGCGCTCACCTCGGGCTTTCAGCGGGCGCTGCTGGCCTCGAGCATCTTCCTGCTGGCAGCCGCTGTCGTCGGGCTCCGCGTCACCAACGCACGCGGC
>VAXS01000019.1 GCA_005883255.1 Actinomycetota bacterium
CGTGCTGCTCGCAGTCCATCATCAGCAGGTTGGGCAGCGCGAACTCGGTGTAGCGCAGGATGTTGGTCCAGATCTTCGCCAGCTCCGCCTGCGCCGGCGTGGTCTGCACGATCGGCGCGCCGAAGACCGAGAACAGCTTGGCCACCTCCTCGCCCGAGCGCTCGCCCACGCCGCCGACGATGCAGGGCAGCGTGCCGATCTCCTCCAGGAAGCGCCCGGCGGCGATCCGCTCGGGGGCGTGCGCCACGAACACCTCGCTCCCGACCTCGAACCCGCGGCGGCGCGCCAGGTAGCCGGCGACGAAGTCGGTGGTACCGGGCGCGATCGTGGAGCGCAGGATCAGCGACTGCCCGGGCTCGAGCACCGGCAGCAGGTCGTCCAGCGCCGCCCGGATGTCGCGCATGTCGATCTCGATGTGCGAGAAGGACGGCGTGCCCAGGGTGATGACCACGTGGGGCGCCCGGGCGGCATCGGGCACCGCGTCCGAGACCTCCAGGCGCCCGCTCGCCGCCGCCCGCTCCAGGAGCTCCTGGGTGCCCGTCTCCTCGAACGGCATCGTCGCCGCCTGGACCGCGCGCAGCCGCTCGGGGTCCTTGTCGACGCCCAGCACGCGCAGGCCGCGGTCGGCGAACGAGAGCGCGAGCGGCAGCCCGACGCGGCCCAGCCCGATGATCGACACGTCGGGGGACGGCATGGCATGGCAGGGTACCGCCCGTGCGACGCGTACCCTGCGAGCTGGAGGGCCCCGTGCTGGTGGACCTGACGGTCCACGGCGACGAGCGCGGGTTCTTCGTGGAGACCTACCGGCGCGACGTCTTCGCCGAGCTGGGGATCGGCGACGAGCTCGTCCAGCACAACCACTCCCGCTCACGGCGGGGGATAGTGCGGGGCATGCACTTCCAGCCCGGCATGGCCAAGCTGGTGCGGGCGGCCCGGGGAGAGATCCTCGACGTCCTGGTGGACGTGCGCCCGCCCTCGCCGGCCTTCGGCCGCTGGGAGGCGTTCGAGCTCTCCGATCGCAACGGTCGCGAGCTCTACGTGCCCGACGGCTTCGCCCACGGCTTCTGCGTGGTCAGCGACGAGGCCGACGTGGTCTACGGCTGCTCGACGTACTACGACCCCGAGGCCGAGCGCGGCTTCGCCTACGACGACCCGGACGTGGGGATCGCCTGGCCCGCGGGCCTCGACCTGGTCGCCTCCGAGCGCGACCGCACCGCCCCCCGCCTGGCCGAGATCCGGGCCGACCTGCCGTTCGGCTAGGCGCTAGGCGCCGAGCTTCCGGACGCGCTCGTAGTAGCGCTTGGTCGTGGCGACCACGTTGCGCGCGTCGCTCAGCGACCCGGGGACGCTGCCGAAGTACACATACGGTCCGACCGTGAACTCGATCAGGTAGTTCACCGGCGGTCCCTGCCCGGGCGCCACCCTTGCTCCGCGCGGCAGCGGGGGGGCGTGGGGGACCTGCTCCACCCCCGCGGCCGTGGGCACGCCGGCGACGGGCAGGTTCCGCGGGGAGTAGATGCAGGCGGTGAAGCAGGGCTGCTGGAGGTCCTGGCGGTGCAGGAAGTCGCGGAGCCGCGTGGCCCCGCCCACCGACCCGAGCTTGATGACGCCGATGGTGCCCTCGGCCTGGTTGAACGAACCGCCCTGGGTGAGGCGCTCTCCGGCGGCTCCGCTCAGCCCCGCCTTCTCGACCGCCTTGACCGCGGTGGAGGGATGGGTCGCCTCGGGCAGCCGGAACCCCTCGCCCACCAGGTTCACGGGATCGCTCCAGTCGAACGTGCGCTGCCGCTGGTAGCCGGGGATGAACGAGGGCGGCAGCAGGCGGGAGTCCAGCGAGGCCGCGGAGACCTTTGCGCCGGAGTTGCCGCCGCACGCGGCGAGCAGGGCCGAGGCCGCGAGCCCGACCAGGGCGCCGGCCGCGGCGCGGCGAATGCGGGCGTCGGTGGCGAACACGCGGCTTTCCGGTCGGATGAGCGCGACCCTATACGGCCGGCGCGACGCCGCGGGACTTTCTCCTACGCGAGCGGCTGGACGGCGGCCGCGGGCAGCACCTCGGCGTGGTCGCGGTACCAGTCGACGGTCCGGCGCAGCCCCTCGTCCAGGGCCACGCGGGGCTCCCAGCCGGTGAGGGCGCGGAGGCGGCTGGAGTCGACGTACTGGCGCGAGATCTCCGCCCGCGTCTGCGCCCGGACCTCGGGCTGGAGGTCGACGCCGGCGGCGACGCACACCGCGCCGACCACTTCGAGCACCGAGGTCGGGTCCCCGCTACCCGCGTTGAACGCCTCGCCGGCCGCGGCGGGCG
>VAXS01000109.1 GCA_005883255.1 Actinomycetota bacterium
TCACCCACTGCGTGGGGATGTCGCGCTCGCTCAGGAGGAACTTCGTGGCGGTCTCGGGCATGGGCGCGATTCTATGCCGGTCCCCGCGACGCGGAGGCCCCCACGGTGTCGCGGGGGCCTCCGCCACTCACCGGCGATGCCGGGGGACCCGCCGCCCTGCGCGCTTGGAAGAAGGGCGGCGGGGTCCAACTGGTCCAACGCGGGCGCCCGCGGCAGGTTGGACGCTTGCTACTGGCTTGCGGTGAGACCCGCGACGACGCCGTTGGCGTTCGAGGTGATGTCGCTCGACCTGTTGGAGCCGGTCCTGTTGCTGCGCGTCCCGGCCTGGCTCGACCCGCCGCCGGACGTGGTCGAGCTGGCGTGGTCGGTCCTCGGGTTGGTCCCCGCCTTCCCCGGGCTCGTGCTCGCCAGGCCGAGGCTGTTGCCAGCGCGCCCTGGGCTGGTCCCGGCGCCGCCGGCGCTCGTGCCGGCGTTCCCCGGGGCGGTGTCGGAGCGGCCGCGGACGCCCTTGTCGAGTTGCCCGTTCGCCACGCCGAGTCCCTGCGCCGCCAAGGCCTGCTGGCCGCGGGCGCGGGTGGGAGCGAAGTCCGGCGGGACGTCGCCGGTGGCGGTGGTGGACGCTCGGCTGGCGGGCCCGGTCGGGGAGCCGGGCGTCAGGCCGGTGGTGGCGGCCGGGGCGTGCTTGGAGGCGGGACCCGCTGCCCCGGGGTGCGTGGCCTCGATCGCCGCCACGCTACTTCCCACGCCACCGGCCAGGAGCGCGGCGCCCACCCGCAGCTTGGCCGCCCCGCCCCCGGCCAGCGCGCCGCCCAGGCTGCCACCCGTCCCCGCGCCCCCTCCGGCGAGCGCGGCGCCGCCCCCCGCGGTCGCGCCTGCGCCGGCGGCCGCGCCGCCCGCGTGCGCGGCGTGAACCGCGTTCAGCACCCCCGCCCGCAAGCCGACGCTCGGCACCACCGGCAGCAGCAGGGCCATCGCCGCGCGCTGGCGCTTGACCTGCGCCTGGAAGTCGCGGCAGCCCGGGCAGTCGCGCAGGTGGCGGCGCAGCGTCCCCCGGCGCAGCGCGCCGCCCCTCAGCGTCGCCAGCTGCTGGCGGATGTCGGCGCAGGGCGTGTCGCGGGCCGCACGATCGGCGGCGAGCGCTGAGCGGGCCTGGAACACCAGCGCCTTCACCTTCTCCCGCGGGCAGTCGAGGACGCCGGCGATGTCGTCATGCGACAGCGCGCCGACCTCGGACAGGACCAAGGCCGCCCGCTGGTCGTCGGGCAGCCGCGCCAGGTCGCGGAGCAGGTCGCGCAGGTCCGCTCGGCGCTGCACCTCGGCGGCCAGGCCGTCGACGGAGGGCTCCACGTCGTCCAACGACGTGGACTCGCGCCGCGCCCGCAGGACGGACAGGCAGTGGTTGCGGGCGATCGCATAGAGCCACGGCCGCAGCTGGATCGCCTTCTTCGAGTCGACCATGTCCCGGTAGGCGGACAGGAACGTGGCCTGGACCGCGTCCTCGGACTCCTCGCGGTTACCGAGCATGTGCCGGCAGAACGACAGGATCTGACGGTGGTAGCGGTCGAAGATCGCGGCGAAGGCGTCCTCGCTTCCGGCCCGTACGGCCGCCACCAGCCGCTCGTCTCCGGCCAGCAGTCGCGGGGGCCGAGGCCGGGCCCGCTCCAGCCGCCCGGAGCCCAACGCGTGGGCTTCCATGCGGGGATTATCGCCACACAGGCTCAAACGCTCCAGTCCGAACCAGGTTGGACCCGTGCTGAGGCGGTGAGAATCCAGGCGTGCCGCACCCGGTGCGCGTGGGCTGCTCGGGCTGGAATTACGCCGACTGGCGCGAGCGCGTGTACCCGCGCGGCCTGCCGCCGCGGCGCTGGCTCGAGCACTACGCGACGCTGTTCGACACCGTCGAGGTCAACTCCACCTTCTACCGGCTGGCCTCGCGCGACGCCGTCGCCACCTGGGTGGAGCAGACGCCCGACGACTTCCTGTTCGCGTTGAAGGCCAGCCGCTTCCTCACCCACATGAAGCGCCTCACCGACATGGACCGGGGGGTCGAGCGCTTCTACGAGCGGATCGAGCCGCTGGTGGGGACGCCCAAGCTGGGTCCGATCGTGTGGCAGCTGCCCGACCGCTTCGCGCGCGACGACGCGCGGCTGGCGGGAGCGCTGGAGGCGTTGCCGCCCGGACGGCACTGCTTCGAGTTCCGGCATCCCAGCTGGTTCTCGCCCGACGTGTACGCGTTGCTGCGCGAGCACGGCGTCGCCCTCGTCATCGGCGACCACCCGGCCCGGCCCTTCGTCGCCCACGAGCTGACGACCGACTGGACGCTGGTGCGCCTGCACCACGGCCACCGCGGCCGGGGAGGCAACTACAGCGAGAGCGAGCTGCTCGAGTGGGCCGAGCGCGTGCGGCGCTGGCGGCGGCGAGCCGAGGTGCTCGTGTACTTCAACAACGACTGGGAGGCCTACGCGGTCCGCAACGCGAGGCGCTTGAGGCGACTGCTCGAGGGGTAGCCCGGGAGCGATGGCACGTGAGGCCCCGACCGGCGACCCCGCCTTCCGCGACCACGACAGCCCCAACGTGACGGCCGCGCCGATCCGCGAGGAGGAGCGGGGGCGCGGGAGG
>VAXS01000110.1 GCA_005883255.1 Actinomycetota bacterium
GGTCTCGTTCAGCGAGAACAGGCACGTCCGCAGCCGCCCGTCGGCGGTGAGGCGGATCCGGTCGCAGTCGCCGCAGAACGGCTCCGACACGGGGTTGACGAAGCCGATCCGGCCCACCCCGTCGGCGAAGCGGTACACCCGCGCCGTCGCGTGCGGGTCGCGAGGCTCGGGCTGCAGCGGCCAGCGCGCGTGGATGGCCGCGCGGATCTCCTCGCCCGTCAGCACCGCGTCCGGCGACCAGGCGTGGTCGGCGTCCAGCGGCATGAACTCGATGAAGCGCACCTCGTACGGGTGCTCGCGCGCGAACCGCGCGAAGGGGATCGCCTCCTGCTCGGTGAACCCGCGCATCGCCACCGCGTTGATCTTGATCGGGTGGGCCTCCGGGAACTCGGCCAGGCGCTCCAGCCCCGCCAGCACCCGAGGCAGCGCGTCGCGGCGCGTCATCGCATAGAAGCGGTCGCGCTGCAGCGAGTCGATCGAGACGTTGAAGCGATCGACGCCGGCGCGGACCAGCGCCTCGGCGCCACGATCCAGGAGGTAGCCGTTGGCCCATCCCGGCCAGCAGTCCCACCAGGCGGGCGATCTCCTCGAACGTGAGCACCTCGGAGCGCTCCAGCCAGGGCAATCCCTCCGCGGGCATGCAGTACTGGCAGCGGAAGTTGCAGCGATCGGTGACCGACAGGCGCAGGTCGCCGATCCGGCGGCCGTGGCCGTCCACCAGCGGCTCGGGGGCCATGCGCGAAGGGTACCCTCCGGACCATGCCGAGCCGCCGCCCCGCCCGCGTGCGGACATCGGTCGCCGGGGGAGCGCTGGTCCTCGCGCTGGCCGTCGCGCCGGCCCTGGCCGGGTGCGGTCGCAGCGACCAGGCCAAGGTCCGCGACACGCTGCGCACGTTCGCCCGGGCCACGGCCGCGCGGGACTACCGGACGCTGTGCGGCAAGGTCCTGGCCAAGCAGCTGGTCGATCGCTTGACCTCGATCGGGCTGCCCTGCGAGGTGGCGCTGCAGCGAGGGCTGACGGGCGTGCGGGCGCCGCACCTGACCGTCCAGCGAATCCGGATCAAGGGCGACGTCGCACTGGCCCAGGTGCGCAGCTCCGCCGCGGGCCAGCCGGCCTCCCAGGACACCATCCGCCTGGTGCGCCAGGGCGACGACTGGCGGGTCTCCACGCTCTCGGGACCGCAGCCCCCCGCCCCGAGCGGCCCGGGGGGCTAGGGGGCCGCCGCGCGCAGCGTGGCCTCGAAGTCGGTGCCGGGGATCGGCCCCACGCAGGGCGACGTGGCGCCGGCCTCGAGGTAGCGGGCGACCCCCGCCCGCACGCCGTCGGGGTCGCCGACCGCCGTGAGCGCCCGCAGGAAGTCGTCCGAGATCGCGGCCTGCATGGCATCGACGTCGCCGGCGGCGGCGTCGTAGCGCTCGATGTCCGCCGCGAACCCCGAGCGCTCGATCATCGCCCGGTAGAAAGGCAGCGAGAAGTAGGTGAGCAGGTCCCGGCGCATCGCGGCGAACGCCTCGGCGGGGTCGTCCACCACCGCGGCGGGCACGGCCGGAACGATGTCGAAGCCGTCCGGCGACTTGCCCGCGGCCTCGCGTCCGGCGCGCACCTCGGGCACCACGACGTCGCGGATGTATTCGGGGTTGCAGAGCCACAGCACGGTGCCGTCGGCGATCTCGCCCGCCGCCCGCAGCATGCGGGGCGAGAGGCCGGCCACGTAGATGGGGAGATCGGGTCGCGGATCCACGCCGACCAGGCGAAAGCCGGTGGGCCACTTCGCGCCCGGGGGCGGGTCCTCGCCGGCCAGGATCGCGCGCACGATCGTCACGTACTCGCGCATCTCGCTCACCGGCTTGTCGATCGTCTGCCCGTGCCAGCCCTCGACCACGGGGCGGTGGGAGACGCCCAGGCCCAGGCGCAGGCGCCCGCCGCTGAGCTCGTCCACCGTGGCCGCCGTCTGCGCCATCGTGGCCGGCGTGCGGGTGTAGATCGGCACCACGCCCGTCCCCAGCCGGATGCGCTCGGTGCGCAGGGCGTAGGCGGTGAGGACGGTGAGCGCGTCGCGCCCGGCCAGCTGCGTCACCCAGGCGGATTCGAGCCCCAGCTCCTCGGCCAGGCGCACTCGCTCGATGGCCCGCTCCAGCGAGCGTCCGGTGGAGACGAAGCAGCCGACGGCCATCAGCGCGGCGCCACCCGCACCGACACCCGCCCGGCCGCGCGGATGAGCGCGAACCCCGACCGCACGTCGGTGGTCGTCTCGCGCCGGCCGCCCAGCACCTCCACGCCCGCGCCGTCCGGGTACAGCGCGCGGGGAAGGACCAGCACGGTGTCGGCCCGGCGCGAGGCCACGTAGCGCAGCCGCAGCTGCCGCGTACGGTCGTCGTAGCTCCAGTGCGCCGCCGACCCCGAGATGCGCTCGGGGAAAGCCCGGGAGAGGACGCCCAGCTTGGCCGCCTTCACGTGCCCCGACGTGTCCACGATCGACTCGGCGTCGGCGCCGCCGGGCCCGCTGCTGGCCGAGGTGGTGGGATCGCCGTAGGTCTTGTACTGCCAGTACAACCAGCCCTCGCCGCCGGCGTCGGCCAGGTCCGCGACCCGTCGCAGCGTGGCCAGGTCATCCGTGGCGCCGAACTCCGTGAGCAGCGGGGCCGCCCGGTTGCGCCGGACGGCCGCCCGCGCCTGCGCGAAGGCGTCGAGCTCCTGGCGGGGACAGGGCACCCCGGGCCGGACCAGTGGGGTGCAGTAGACGTGATGGGACAGGATCGTCCCCGCGAACGGCCAGCGGGGCAGAGGCGGGCGGCCGATCAGCATCGGATCGCCGGCATCGGTCTGGAGGCCCTCCTCGTAGGCGCTGGGGTGGGTGGGGTCGGCCCGCCGCAGCGCTGGGATCAGCTGGCTGTAGAGCGGGAGAATCCAGCGCCGGTAGGCGTCGGCGAACGGCGGGAGGTGGCAGGGCGGGTCGACCTGGAGCTCGCACGAGGGCTCGTTGAACAGGTCGAAGCCCAGGACCCGCCCGTGGCCGCGCACGGCCCGCGCCACCGCCGCCCAGGCCCCGACGAAGCGGGTGCGGATGCCGCCCCGGTCGTCGTAGAAGTTGGTGAACGACCGGCCGACCGCCTGGCTGAAGTAGTTGAGGGGATGGGGGCCGAGCGAGGCGAACGGGATCCCGTCGTCCAGCGTGGCCCAGTCCGGCGCCCCGTTGCCGCCGAAGCGCTCGGACCACTCGTCCTGGTGCATGTCCAGCAGCACGTACAGGCCGCCGCGCTCGGCCAGGCGGACCACCGCCAGCAGCCGGCGCAGGTAGGCCCGGTTGACCACGCCGGGCCGGGGCATGAGCGCCTTCCACGTGATCCCCAGGCGAATCGCGTCGAAGCCCCAGGCGCGCAGGCGCCGCACGTCGCGGGCGTCGAAGCGGTTGCGCTGGGGGCCGGTGCGCGCCGGCAGGTAGGGGGCGGGCTTGTAGACCACGTTCACGCCGTGGAGGATCACGGTCCGGCCCTGCGAGTCGACCAGGTGGGTACCGCGGACCCGCAGGGGCGCGCCGGCGGCGCTGGGGACGGCCGCGGTCGCGAGCCCGGCGACGGCGCAGGCCACGGCGAGCGCGAGGTGGCGGCGGCGGCGCACGTGGCGCAGGCTAACGGGCTCGCCGCTATCGTCCGCGCGGGAGGCGTCGATGAGGGTCAGACTGCTCGCGATCGTGGCGGCGGCGACGCTGCTGGGCGCCGGCTCGGCGGCGGCCGCGCCGCAGGGCCCGCTCGGCCATGCCGGACGCTGGATCACCGACGCGCAGGGCCGCGTGGTGATCGTCCACGGGATCAACATGGTCTACAAGCGGCCGCCGTACTACCCGGAGGCGGTCGGCTTCGACGACGACGACGCGGCCTTCCTGGCCAGCGAGGGCTACTCGGCGGTGCGCGTGGGCGTCATCGACGGGGCGGTGGAGCCGCGCCCCGGCATCTACGACGACGCCTACCTCGACCACATCGCCGCCACCGTCGACACGCTGGCCCGCCACGGGATCGTCTCGCTGCTCGACTTCCACCAGGACATGTACAGCGAGCGCTTCTTCGGCGAGGGCTGGCCGGACTGGGCGGTCCAGGACGACGGGCTGCCGAACCAGCCCAACTTCGGCTTCCCGGGCAACTACGT
>VAXS01000006.1 GCA_005883255.1 Actinomycetota bacterium
CCATTCCCGCCTCCAGGGCCAGCTGGGCGGGAACTTCCCGCTCCCCGGTCATCAGCCGCACCGCCTCCAGCATGGCCGGCGGGCCGCAGGCGTAGACCTCGACGGCGTCGTCGGCGTCCAGGTACGCGTCGAGCAGCTCGGTGACCAGGCCGGCGCGGCCGGCGCCGCCGTCGTCGGTGGCCAGCGCGACGTCGCGCATGAGCGCGGCCGCCTCCGCGTGGGCGGCGTCGCGGAAGCCCAGCAGCGCGGGAGCCGCGTGTCCCGCGGCCAGCAATTCGTCCTGCCAGCAGGCCAGCGGGACGATGCCGATCCCCCCGCCCACCAGGAGCGGCGCCCGGCCTTCGCGGGGGGGCGCGAAGCCCGCGCCCAGCGGCCCCGGCAGCCACAGCTCGTCGCCCGGGCGGAGCTCGGCCAGGCGCCGGGTGCCGGGCCCCACGTCCTCGAGCAGGAACTCGAGCTCGCCCGGCCGGGCGCGGAGGTAGGAGAAGGCGCGCGGCAGGTAGGGGCGCTCGTCCGCGCCGCCGCCCCAGCGCTCGACGGCGGCCAGCATGTAGAACTGCCCCGGCCGCGGAGGCGGCCCGCCGGGGTCGGTGCAGCACAGGAAGCGGTAGGCGCCGACCGGCTCCGCGGCGGTGACCGAGGCCCGCCGGCGACCGAGGGGCGCGAGCGTGCGGCGGGGGTCGGTCATGCCACCTCGGCGGGGCGAGGCGGCGCGGGCTTGGCCTCGCCGTTCGCCCGCCGATGGATCTCCTGCAGCGACAGCACCTCCGGCGCCGCTCCCTCGCGCGCGGCGCCGATCGCCCGGGCGGCGGCGCTCCCGCCCGACAGCGTGGTGATGCACGGGATCCCATGGCTCACCGCGGCGCTGCGGATCTCGTAGCCGTCGGTGCGCGCGCCCGTGCCCATCGGGGTGTTGATCACCAGGTCCACGTCGCCCCGCTCGATCCAGTCCACCACGTGGGGCGAGCCCTCGCCGATCTTGTTCAGCGTCACCACCGGCACGCCCATGCGCGAGATCGCCTGGGCGGTCCCCCGGGTGGCCACCACCCGGAAGCCCAGGTCGTGGAACTGGGCGGCGATCGTGCTGGCCGCCGGCTTGTCGGTGTCGGTGACCGTGATGAACACGGTGCCGGCCACCGGCAGCTGCGCGCCCGCCGCCGCCTGGGCCTTGGCGAAGGCGGTGGGGAAGTCGGGGGCGATCCCCATGACCTCGCCCGTGCTGCGCATCTCCGGGCCCATCAGCGGGTCGGTGCCGGCGAAGCGGTCGAACGGCAGCACCGCCTCCTTGACCGACACGTGCCCGAGGGCGCGCTCCCCCGGCAGGTCCAGGTCGGCGAGGCGGGCGCCGAGCATGATCCGGCAGGCCAGCCGGGCGAGTGGCACGCCGGTGGCCTTGGAGACGAACGGGACGGTCCGCGAGGCCCGGGGGTTGGCCTCGAGCACGTACAGCTCCTCGCCGTGGACGGCGAACTGCACGTTGAGGAGCCCCACCACGCCCAGCCCCAGCGCGATCGCCCGCGTCTGGGCCCGGATCTCGTCCAGCATCTCGCCGCCCAGCGAGTGCGGCGGCAGCACGCAGGCCGAGTCGCCGGAGTGGATGCCCGCCTCCTCCACGTGCTGCATGACGCCGCCGATCCAGGCCGCCTCGCCGTCGCACAGCGCGTCCACGTCGACCTCGATGGCGTTCTCCAGGAAGCGGTCGAGGTAGATCTCGCGCCCGTTCCCGTTCACGCCCGCCTCACGGGCCAGGTACCCCCGCAGGCCCTCGTGGTCGTACACGATCTCCATCGCCCGGCCGCCCAGCACGTAGGACGGCCGGACCAGCAGGGGGAACCCCACGTCGTCGGCCCGGGCCAGCGCCTCCTCCACGGAGTGCGCGGTGGCATAGGGCGGCGCCCGCAGGCCGAGCTCGCGCAGCAGCGCGCCGAAGCGCCCGCGGTCCTCGGCCAGGTCGATGGCGTCCACCGAGGTCCCGAGCAGCGGCGCGCCGGCCTCCGCCAGCCCCGCCGCCAGCTTCAGCGGGGTCTGGCCGCCGAAGGTCACGACCACGCCCTCGGGGCGCTCGACCTCGATCACCCCCAGCACGTCCTCCAGCGTCAGCGGCTCGAAGTACAGCCGGTGCGAGGTGTCGTAGTCGGTGGAGACCGTCTCCGGGTTGCAGTTGACCATCACGGCGTCGCGGCCCGTCGCCCGCACCTCCATCGCCGCGTGGACGCAGCAGTAGTCGAACTCGATGCCCTGGCCGATCCGGTTGGGCCCGGCGCCCAGGATGACCACGCTGGGGCGCTCGCCCCGGCGCACCTCCCCGGCGCCCGAGCGCTCCCAGGACGAGTAGTAGTAGGGGGTCTCCGCCTCGAACTCGGCGGCGCAGGTGTCCACCGCCTTGAACGTGCGCCGCCCGGCGAACGGGGCGCCGGGCGCGGCCGCCAGCTCGGCCAGCTCGCGCAGGAACCAGGGGTCGATCGCCGTGCGCCGATGCAGCTCGTCCACCTCGGCGCCGCGGCGCAGCGCCTCCAGCACCACGTCGAAGCGCTCCGCGTGCGGGCGGGCGGCGCGGGCCAGGAGCTCGTCGAGGTCCAGCGCCTCCAGCCGGGGCAGCGAGTCCAGCTCGCGCGAGCGCATCGCCTTGGCGAACGCCTGCTGGAACGTGCGCCCGATCGCCATCACCTCGCCCACCGACTTCATGTGCGTGGTCAGCTCGCCGTCGATCCCCGGGAACTTCTCGAACGCGAACCGGGGCCACTTGACCACCGCGTAGTCAATCGTGGGCTCGAACGAGGCGGGGGTGCGCCTGGTGATGTCGTTGTCGATCTCCTCCAGCGCGTAGCCCACCGCCAGGCGGGCGGCGATCTTGGCGATCGGGAAGCCGGTGGCCTTGGAGGCCAGGGCGCTGGAGCGCGAGACGCGGGGGTTCATCTCGATCACCACCACCTCGTCGGTGGCGGGGTTGACCGCGAACTGGACGTTGGAGCCGCCCGTCTCCACGCCCACCGCGCGGATCGCGGCGATCGCCTGGTCGCGCAGGACCTGGTACTGGCGGTCGGTGAGCGTCTGCTGGGGCGCGACGCAGACCGAGTCGCCGGTGTGCACGCCCATCGGGTCGATGTTCTCGATCGAGCACACGATCACCACGTTGTCGTTGCGGTCGCGCATGACCTCGAGCTCGAACTCCCCCCAGCCCAGGACCGACTCGTCCAGCAGCACCTGGCCGATGGGCGAGGCCGACAGCCCGCGCCGGACGACACGGCGGAACTCGTCGGGCGTGGCCGCCACGCCCCCGCCCCAGCCGCCCAGCGTGAACGCCGGGCGCACCACGATCGGCAGGCCGATGTCGTCGCGTGCCGCCTCGGCCTCCTCCAGCGAGGTGGCGATCGCGCTGCGCGGCACGCGGAGCCCGGCCCCCACCATCGCCGCGCGGAAGAGGTCGCGGTCCTCGGCGCGCGCGATCGCCTCGTAGTCGGCGCCGATCAGCTCGACGCCATGGCGCTTCAGCGTGCCGTCCTGGTGCAGGGCCCGGGCCAGGTTCAAGGCGGTCTGGCCGCCCAGGGTGGGCAGCAGGGCGTCCGGCCGCTCCTTCTCGATCACCTGGGCCACCGACCCCGGCAGCAGCGGCTCCACGTAGGTGGCGTCGGCGAACTCGGGGTCGGTCATGATCGTGGCCGGGTTCGAGTTGACCAGGACGACCTCGTAGCCCTCCTCGCGCAGGACCTTGCACGCCTGGGTGCCCGAGTAGTCGAACTCGGCCGCCTGGCCGATCACGATCGGCCCGCTGCCCAGCAGCAGGATGCGGTGGATGTCGTCGCGCCGGGGCATCAGGCGGCGGCCGCGATCGCGTCCAGGAACCGATCGAACAGGTACAGGCTGTCGTGCGGGCCGGGACCCGCCTCCGGGTGGTACTGGACCGTGGCGCCGGGCACGTCGCGCAGCGTCAGTCCCTCCACCGTGCGGTCGTAGAGGTTGAGGTGGGTGAGCTCGGCGGTGCCGAAGTCGGTCTGCCAGCGCACCGGCTCGTCCCCGGCGATCGTGGTCTCGCCGTCCGGGCCGACCACCGCGAAGCCATGGTTCTGGCTGGTGATCTCGATGCGGCCGGTCTGGAGGTCCTTGACCGGGTGGTTGGCGCCCCGGTGGCCGAAGCGCAGCTTGAAGGTCTCAAGGCCCACCGCCCGGCACAGGAGCTGGTGGCCCAGGCAGATGCCGAACACCGGGCGCTCGCCCACCAGCTCGCGCACGGTGTCCACCACGTAATCCAGCGCCGCGGCGCCCGTGGGACCGAGCACGATCGGCTCCCCCGGCGTGACCTCGCGGGCCAGGTCGCGGCCGTCCATTCGCGGCTCGGCCTCCACCAGCGCGCGCGCCTCCTCCTCCGACAGCTCGGCCGGGAAGACGCCGCCCCGCATCGCGCCCTGCTCGCGGATGTGGCGCACCAGCGCCCGCGTGTCCACGCCGGTGATGGCCGGGATCCCGCAGCCGGCCAGCCAGTCCAGCCAGCCGCCCTCGGCGCCCGGCGCGTCCTCGCGGTTGACCGCCGCCCGCATGATCGCCGCGCGCGCGTGGACCCGGTCGGACTCTGTGGCCTGCGCGCTCACCCCGTAGTTGCCCACGTGGGGGTAGGTGAACGTGATCAGCTGTCCGGCATACGAGGGGTCCGTGACCGCCTCCTGGTAGCCGGACATGGCGGTGTTGAACACCACCTCGCCCACCGCGGGCGGGTCGGCGGCGCACAGGTCGCCGTCGAAGCGGGCGCCGTCCTCCAGCAGGACGAAGCCGGGCCTCCGGCTCACTTGACCAGCCCCTGGATCCGCTTGAACTCGTCGGTGCCGGCGCGGCCCACCAGCTCGAACAGGGCCATCTCGGTCGAGGTCACCCAGGCGCCCGAGCGCTCCATCTTCTCCAGGCCCAACTTCCTGTTCTGGGCACTGCGAGAGCTGACCGCGTCAGCAGCCACATGGACCTCGACGTCTTGATCGATGAGGTCCTGCACGGTCTGTTCAACGCAGACATGAGCCTCGATGCCGCAGACGAGCGCCTGGTCGTAGCCATTGAGATCGAAGCCGTCCGCTCGACAGGCTGAGAACACCACCTTTTCCAGCGGCTTCGTCTCGCCCAGGTGCTCGGCCACCTCCGGGACGGTCGAGCCGAGGCCCTTCGGATACTGCTCGGTTACGACCACCGGGAGCTCGAGGATCCGAGCTCCCTGCACCAGGATCCCCGCGTTTCGGGCCACCGTCTCGAACTCTCCCACCGCCGCGCGAAAGCCCTCTTGGACGTCCACGACGATGAGGGTTGTCCTGTTCGTCTCCAGGACCCGGCTCACGCCGCCACCCCCGCCCGCTCGCGGAAGGCCACCGCGCCCGCGGCCACGGTCAGGACCACCCGGCCCTGCAGCGTGCGCCCGGCGAAGCAGCAGCTGTCCGAGCGGCTCTCGTAGCCGGCCTCGCCCACCTGCCAGGTGGCCTCGAGGTCGACCAGCACCAGGTTCGCCGGCTCGCCCGGCGCGATCGCCGCAAGCGGCAGGTCGAAGAGCGCGGCGCCCGCGGTCATCCGCTCCACCAGCGTGGCCAGCGGCAGCAGGCCCGGCAGCACCAGGTCGTTGTGCAGCGCGGCGAAGGCGGTCTCCAGGCCGGTGGTCCCCATCGGCGCCTCCTCGAACGGGACCTCCTTCTCGTGGCGGGCATGCGGCGCGTGGTCGGTGGCCACGCAGTCGATCGTGCCGTCGCGCAGTCCCGCGATCAGGGCCTGGCGGTCGTCCTCGGTGCGCAGCGGCGGGTTCATCTTCAGGCGCGTGTGCAGCTCCTCCAGCAACGCCTCATGGGTCAGGGCCAGGTGGTGGGGCGTGGCCTCGGCGCTGATGCGCACGCCCCGGGACTTGGCCGCGGCCACCGCCTCGACCGACTCCCGGCAGGAGAGGTGCTGGACGTGCACGCGCGCGTCCTCCAGCCCGGCCAGGGCGGCGTCCCGGGCCACCATCGTGGACTCCGCCAGCGAGGGGACGCCCGCGATCCCCAGCCGGGCCGACACCTCGCCTTCGTGGATCGCCCCGCCGGCGGACAGCGAGAGCTCCTCGCAGTGCAGGGCGAGCACGCCGCCGCACAGCCGCTGGTACTGCATGGCGCGCCGCAGCATCCCCGCCGACTCCACCGGGCGGCCGTCGTCGGTGAACCCCAGGGCGCCGGCCTCCCGCAGCTCGACCATCTCGGTGAGCTCCGTGCCCCGCAGCCCGCGGGTGATCGAGCCCAGGAAGCCCACGGGCACGCGCGCCACCCGGGCGGCCTCCTCGCGCAGCGCCACCAGGACCGGCTCGCAGTCCACGGTGGGAGCGGTGTTGGGCATCGCCACCACCGCGCAGAACCCGCCGGCGGCCGCGGCCCGTGTGCCGCTCTCGAGGTCCTCCTTGTGCTCTTCGCCGGGCGTGCGCAGGTGCACGTGGGGATCGACGAAGGCCGGGAGCAGGTGGCGGCCCTCGGCCTCGACCACCTCGGCCTCGGCCGGCGCCTCCAGCGTGTTGGGCGGGCCCAGCTCGGCGATCGCGCCGCCGCGAACGAGCACGTCCGCGGGCTCGTCCAGGTCCCGCCTGGGATCGAGGACGTGGGCGCCCCGGATCAGGAGGTCCGCGGGGGCACCGCCCGCGAAGACCAGCGGCCCGCTCACGCCGCCGCCTCCGCCGGCTCGGGCGCGGGCTCGGGCGCGCGTGGGCCGCCCACCAGCAGCTCGTACAGCACCGCCATCCGCACCACCACGCCCGCCTCCACCTGGGCGGTGATCGTCGCCTGGGGCGAGTCGATGACGTCGCCGGAGAGCTCCACCCCGCGGTTCACAGGCCCCGGGTGCATGAGCACCTGCTCGGGCCCCAGCCGGGCGCCGTCGATCTGGTACTGGGCGGCGTACTCGCGCAGCGAGGGCACGTAGGCCTCGCGCATGCGCTCCAACTGCATGCGCAGGGCGTAGACCACGTCGGCCTCGGCCAGGCGGTCCAAGGTGTAGGCCACGTCGCAGCCCAGCGCCTCGATCCCGGGCGGGATCAGGGTCGGCGGCCCGCACACCGTCACCTCGGCGCCCATCGTGCGGAAGGCCAGGATGTTGGAGCGCGCCACCCGGGAGTGCAGGACGTCCCCCACGATCCAGATCCGCCGGCCGTCCAGTGCGCCCAGCCGCTGGCGCAGGGTGGCCACGTCCAGCAGGGCCTGCGTGGGGTGCTCGTGCTTGCCGTCGCCCGCGTTGATGACCGACGCCCGGGTCCAGCGGGCCACCAGGTCCGCGGCGCCGGCGTGGGGCGAGCGGATGACCAGCGCCGCCGGGTCGTAGGCGCTCAGCGTCTGGACCGTGTCCTTGAGCGACTCGCCCTTGTCCACCGAGGAGCCGGCGGACTTGACCGTCACCACGTCGGCCGACAGCCGCTTGGCCGCCAGCTCGAACGAGGAGCTGGTGCGCGTGGAGGCCTCGTAGAACAGGTTCACGACGGTCCGACCCCGCAGCGCCGGGACCTTCTTGATGTCGCGCTCCGACACCTCGGCGAACGACTCGGCCCGCTCCAGGATGCGCTCGATGTCGTCGCGGTCGAGATCGGCGATGGAGAGCAGATGCCTCATACGAGGGCCTCCTCGGGTTCCGTGATCGTGACCTCGTCCACCCCGTCCAGCTCCTCGACGTGGACGTTGACCCGCTCCCCGCGGTTGGTGGGCAGGTTCTTGCCCACATAGTCGGGGCGGATCGGCAGCTCCCGGTGGCCGCGGTCAGCCAGGACCGCCAGCTGTACGCACGACGGACGGCCGTAGTCGAACAGCGCCTCGATCGCCGCCCGCACCGTGCGCCCGGTGAACAGGACGTCGTCCACCACGATCACCGTCCGCTCGTCGACCGGGAACTGCAGGTGCGTGGCGTTGACCACGGGCGAGGCGCTGCGCCGGGCGAGGTCGTCGCGGTAGAACGAGATGTCCACGTCGCCCAGCTCCACGGGGGCGCCGGCGATCTCCTCCACCAGCCCGTGCAGCCGGCGCGCCAGGTGGGCGCCGCGGCGGTGGATGCCGACCAGGGCCAGCCGCTGCTGGGGGTTCTGCTCGACGATCTCGTGCGCGATGCGCACCAGCGTGCGCCGCAGGTCCTCGCGGTCGAGGACGACCTTCGCTTCGTTCACCGTGATCCTTCCTGGCCTCGCCGGACCGGGTTAAAGGAACCGCCGCAGGCGACTGTAGCAGCGTCAGCGGCGCTCGACGCGCAGGTGCACGGTGGACCCGGTCTCGAGCACCTTGCCGCCGACGGGGTCCTGGCTTTCGACCTGCCAGTTGCGATCGCGCAGGACGCCCAGGATCCCGCCGCCCTCGACCAGCACGATGAAGCCGGTGCGCCGGACGCGGTCCTTGGCCACGTCCAGGCGCTCGCCGACCACGCTGGGCACCGCGGTCTTGGCGACCAGCGTGGCGTCGGGCGGCGGGTGCGTGGTCACGGTGACCGTGCGGATGGTGTCGCTGTGGCCGCCCCCCAGGGCCAGGGTGATGAGGACCCCGGCCAGCGCCGCGAGCGCCGCGGCCAGCGCCACGCCCAGCCAACCTGGTCCAGCGCGGCCGTTCACGTGGCCACCTCCTCCTCCCAGCGCACGAGCTGGGGCTCGCCGCGCTCGGGCAGGGGGATCTCGATCGTGTCGAAGTCGCGGGGGACGACGGTGTTCGGGAACACGGCGCGCGCCTCGTCGCGGATCTCCCGGCCGCCGTAGCGGGTGGAGAGGTGGGTGAGCGCCAGCATGCGCACGCCTGCGTCGCGGGCCAGCTCCGCCGCCTGGGTGGCGGTGGCGTGGGCGGTCTGGACCGCGCGCTCGCGCTCCTCCTCGACGAAGGTGGCCTCGTGGACCAGGAGGTCGGCGTCGTGCGCGGCGACCGCCAGCGCCGCGGACGGCGCCGTGTCCCCGGAGACCACCAGCTTGCGGCCCGGGCGGGCGGGCCCCATGACCTGCTCGGGCGAGACCCCGTCGACGCCCTCCCCGCGCTGCAGGCGCCCGAAGTCGGGACCGGGGCGCACGCCCAGGCGCTCGGCCAGCGCGGCGTCGAAGCGGCCGGGACGCTCCTCCTCGAACAGCGCGTAGCCCAGGGCCGGGACCCGGTGCTCGACCGCGAAGGCCGCCACCCGGTAGCCGTCGCGCTCGACGGTGTCGCCGGGCGCCAGCTCGTCGACCTGGAGCGGATAGGCCACGCGGCCCACCACCGGGCGCAGCATGCGCATCAGCTCGCCCATGCCGGACGGCCCGTGGACCGTCAGCGGCACCTCGCGGCCCCGGAGGTCGAAGGTCTTGAGCATGCCCGGGAGGCCCAGCCAGTGGTCGAGGTGGAAGTGCGTGAGGAAGACGTCTCCCAGGTCGGGCAGGCCGATGGAGCGCACCAGCTGGCGCTGGGTCCCCTCGCCGCAGTCGAACAGGAGCCGATCGCCACCGCGCCGGACGAGCAGCGCGGGCAGCCCCCGGCGCGGGGTCGGGGCGGAGCCGGCGGTGCCGGCGAAGAAGACGTCGAGCTCCATGGCCGGCCGAGCTTAGTCGAGCTCCACCAGCTCGAACTCGAGCCGGCCGTCTTCCACGCGGGCCATGCCCATGGTGTGGTGGGGCGCGCGGCGGCGCTCGGTGGGGCTGCCCGGGTTGAAGATCTGGAAGCGCCCGGCTCGCCCTCCGGCCGCGCGCTCGAGCAGCGGGAGGTGCGAGTGGCCGAAGACGACGGCGTCCACGCCGGGGAAGCGGCGGCGCAGCCGGGCGAGGCGACCGAGGGCGGGGCCGGCATCGTGGACGACCGCTATCCGCGCGCTGTCGGCCTCGACGACCCGGAGCTCCGGCAGCCGCCGGCACAGCTCGCGGTCGTCAGCGTTGCCCTGGACGGCCGCGACCGGCCCCAGCATCTCCAGCGCCTGCAGGACGGACAGCGCGCTGAAGTCGCCGGCATGGAGGATGAGGTCGGCCGCCCGCAGGCGCTCGACGCACGAGCCCGGCAACTGCCGCGGCCCCCGGGGGAGGTGCGTGTCGGCGATGATCGCGAGCAGCACTGGCGCGTGCGGACCGTACCGCTAAGCTGGCCCTCCGGCGCCCGTAGCTCAGGGGATAGAGCGTCCGCCTCCGGAGCGGAAGGTCGCAGGTTCAAATCCTGCCGGGCGCGCTTTCGCTTGCGGCGGCGGCGTCAGTAGCGCCCGGGGCCGCCCCCGCGGCCCCAGCCGCGGCTGCGCCGGTACAGCCACACTACGAGCATCGAGAACAGGACGGAGAGGATCAGCCCGCCGCCGTGGCGATGGAGGACGTACCAGCTGAACAGCCCGGCGCTGAACGTCCCGCACAGGCCGACCAGGATCGTCAGCCCGATCCCCATCGGGTCGGGCCCCGGCACCAGCAGCCGCGCCAGAGCTCCCACCACCAGCCCGAACAGCGCGAGCACGATCAGGTAGGCGATCAGCGACACGGGCCGGAGGGTACTCGCCTCAGGTCGCCTCGGCCTGCTTGTCCAGCTCGACGCCCCGGCGGTAGAAGAACGCGCCGAACG
Organism: Actinomycetota bacterium; assembly: GCA_005883255.1. Classification (GTDB taxonomy): domain Bacteria; phylum Actinomycetota; class Thermoleophilia; order Solirubrobacterales; family Solirubrobacteraceae; genus AC-38. The sequence goes on from VAXS01000006.1 coordinate 10,503, forward strand.
AGCCGGCCAGGGTGGCCACCACCGTGATCGCGTAGGCCTCCATGAAGACGTCGAGGACGCGGCCGGTCGGGGAGATCGGGTTGCGCAGCTGCGAGGAGACGGTGAGCAGCTGGGTGGTGGTCCAGAAGATCGCGTCGCCGAACGTCTTGATCTCGGTCTGCGCCGCGTGTCGCTCGGCGAAGTAGGCGATGACCGCGCAGACGAGATCGATGCCGGCGGTGGCCAGCACGACCGCCTCCAGGCGGTCGCGCAGGCGCCGGTGGAAGTGCGTGTCACCCCGCAGGACCGCCCGGGCCTCCCGCATCGCGGCGCGCAGGACGCCGTGTCCGCTCATGGCCGCGATGATGCCAGCGGCCCCGGTCACCTACCGGCGCAGCGCGCGCGCGTACAGCCGCAGGTAGGCGTCGGTGCTGCGCTCCGGCGAGAAGTCCTGGGCGCGGGCGCGGCAGGCCGCCGGCGTCGCCGGATCCTCGGCCAGCTTCAGCCCCTCCAGTAGCGCCTCGGCCACCGCGCGCGGGTGGTCCGACGAGAACAGGCGGCCGATCTCGGGCCGGTCCACCAGCTCGGGCAGCGCGCCGTGCCTGCTGCCCACCACCGGCGTCCCGCAGGCGAGCGCCTCGGCCAGGACCAGCCCGAACGAGTCGCCGACCGAGGGCAGCGCGGACACCCAGGCCCGGCGGTACATGGCCGCCACCGTCCGCGCGTCCGGCACGGGATCCAGCAGCTCCGCTCCCCGGCCGGAGAGCTCCGCCGCCAG
>VAXS01000111.1 GCA_005883255.1 Actinomycetota bacterium
GAGGTCTTGGGCACCTCGTCGATGAACTCCACGCGCTCGGGAAGCCACCACTTGGCCACGCGGTCGGCCAGGAAGCCGCGCACGGCCTCCGCGTCGAGCGACGCGCCGTCGCGCGTGACCACGCAGGCGCAGGGCCGCTCGCCCCAGCGCTCGTCCGGCACCGCCACCACCGCCGCCTCCAACACGTCCGGGTGGGCCATGAGATGGTTCTCCAGCTCCACCGAGGAGATCCACTCGCCGCCCGACTTGACCAGGTCCTTGGTGCGGTCGATCAGCTGGATGTAGGACCCGTGGCGCAGCTCGGCTACGTCACCGGTGCGCAGCCAGCCGTCCTCGGTGAACTTCTCGGCCGCGGCGGGGTCCTCGTAGTAGTCGCGCGCGATGAACGGGCCGCGGACGTGCAGCTCGCCTCCGGCCTCCTCGTCGATGCGGAACTCGACCAGCGGCTGGATGCGCCCCTGGCTGGCCCGCAGCGCGTAGAGCTCGTCCTCCGACAGGGCGTCGGCGTCGGCGGGCGGCCGGCAGTTAGCCGCCAGCGGGCTGGTCTCGGTCATCCCCCAGCCCTGGACGACGGGGACCCCGAAGCGCTCGTCGAAGCCGCGGATCAGCGCCTCGGGCACCGCCGAGCCGCCGCACATGACCTCTTCCAGCGCGGGCATCTCGGGCGGGTCCTCGAGCGCGAGCACCCCCTGCCAGATCGTGGGCACGCCCGCGGAGCGCGTCACCCGCTCCTCCGCGATCAGCCGAGCCAGGCTGGCCGGCTCCATGTGGGGGCCGGGGAAGACCTGGCGGCTGGTTCACGCACAGCGAGTGCAGGACGGTCGAGCGATGGGAGTAGACCACGCCCTTGGGCCGCCCGGTGGTGCCGCTCGTGTAGCACATGGCCGCCGCGCTGTCCTCGTCCAGGTCGGGGAACGCGAACCCGGGGTCGCCGCTGTCGACGAGGTCCTCGTAGCCGAGCCCGCCCTCGCGCTCGCCCGGACCGTCGGGCATCAGCACCTCGTGCTCGACGCCCTCGAAGCGGGGCATCGCGCCGGCCAGCGAGGCGTCGAGGAAGACCACCCGGTCACCGGCGTGCCCGGCGATGTAGCGCAGGTCGTCCTCGAACAGCCGGATGTTCAGCGTGTGCAGGACAGCGCCCAGGCCCGGGACGGCCAGGTACAGCTCCAGGTGGCGCGCCGAGTTCCAGGCGAAGGTGGCCACCCGATCGCCGGGCCCGACGCCGAGCTCGCGCAGGGCCGACGCCAGCCGCCGCGCCCGCTCCACCAGCTCCGCGTACGTGGTCCGCTCCACGCCCTCCTGGGTGCGACTGACCACCTCGCGCCCCCCGAACACCGTCGCCGCGCGCTCGGCGATGTGACGGACGAGCAGCGGAGTCCGCATCATCAGCCCCTCCATGCGCGCGGAGGGTATCTCTACGCGGGCTGCTCGGCCAGCGCCTTGCGGATCGTCTTCGGGAGCATGAAGCGGACGTCCTCGTTGATGACGTCGTACTCCGAGACGTCCTGGGTGCCGCGGGCGACGAAGAAGTCGACCAGGCGCTGCACCAGGTCTTCGGGGGCGCTGGCGCCCGAGGTGATGCCCACCGTGCGCTTGCCCTGCAGCCACGCCTCCTCGACCTGGAGCTCGTTGTCGATCAGGTAGGCCTCGGTGCCCATGTCGCGGGAGACCTCCACCAGGCGGTTGGAGTTCGACGAGTTGCGCGAGCCGATGACCAGGATCAGGTCGCACTTGTCGGCCATCGCCTTCACCGCCGCCTGGCGATTGGTGGTGGCGTAGCAGATGTCGTCGGTGCGGGGACCGATCACGTTGGGGAACTTCTCCCGCAGCCGGTTGATGATCACGCGGCGTGCCCGACGAGCACGATCGTGTAGCCCTCGGCGGCGAACTTGCGCGCCTCGACGTGGACCTTGGTCACCAGGGGGCAGGTGGCGTCGATCGTGAACAGCTCCCGGTCGGCCGCGTTCCGGTGCACGCCGGGCGCCACGCCGTGGGCGGAGAAGACCACGGTCGAGCCCTCGGGTACCTCGGTCTCCTCCTCGACGAAGATCGCGCCCTTCTCCCGCAGCTGCTGGACCACGTGCTTGTTGTGGACGATCTCCTTGCGCACGTAGACCGGCGCCCCGTACAGGCGCAGGGCGTGCTCGACCGTCTGCACGGCACGGTCGACCCCCGCGCAGTAGCCGCGCGGGGCGGCCAGGAGGATGCGCTCGGGCGCGGCGGGCTGAGCCTCGGCGGTGGGCACCGCCTCTAGTGTAGGCCCCCGGGCGCCGCGCTCCGGCCGGTGCCAGGTGGGGATCGTCACAAGGACCGCAGCAGCTCCAGCGTCGCCTCGCCCACCTGGTCGAGGCTGCGCTCGGAGACGTGGCGCAGGTCGTCGCAGGGGCGATGGAAGCACGGGTAGTCGAAGTCGATGAGGTCGATCGCCCGCACCCCCGCCGCCGCGAACGGCGTGTGGTCGTCGTAGACGCCCGGGGCGGTGCCGGGCGGGAACGCCCGGCTCACGCCCGCGCGCGCCGCCGCCCGGCGCAGCGCCGCCCACAGGCCCGGGTCCGAGCGGGCCTCGCGGCGCAGGCGGATGTGGGGGTTGGCCACGAAGTCGAGCAGGACCAGCGAGCCGATCTCGCCCCGGTGGGCGGCCGCGTAGGCCTTCGAGCCGCGCAGGCCGTTGCGCAGGAACGCGCTGTCGGGCGAGCCGCGCGGCGACTCCTCGCCGTCGAACAGCACGAACCGCAGCTCGGGCCCGCCCGGCCGCCGCCGGCCGCGCAGGTCGCGCGCCAGCTCGACCACCGCCGCGGTCCCGCCGGCCCCGTCGTTCGCGCCCACGAAGCCGGGGAGGTCCTTGGTGTCGTAGTGGGCGGCCACCACGACGGCCGGGCGCCGGCCCGGGAGCCTCCCCACGACGTTGCGCAGCCCCCCGGGGACGGCCTCGAACCGACCGCCGGGCAGCAGCCGCCGCAGCCGCTCGGCCAGCCGCCGCGACGCCGCCGACCCGGCCGGCCGCGGGCCCAGCTCCACCTGCTGGCGCAGCAGGGCGAAGGCCCGCGCGCCGTCGAAGCGATCGACAGCCCCGGCGCCACCGACGAACGGGAACCCGGCGACGGCGAAGTAGACGAGGACGCCCCCCAGGGCCAGCTGCACGATCAGCGCGACGACCAGCGGGCGGGCGAGCCCACCGTCAGTCGTTCGACGTCACCGCCTCGAGCAGGTGAGCGAACTTCTCCCGGGCCGCCTCGCGGCGGGTGGGCACGTGCTCGGTGGGCACGCCGCCGGCCGGCGCCTCGTAGCCCCGCAGGATCTGGCGGGCCACCGACTCGCGGTGCACCTCGTCGGGCCCGTCGTAGAACCGCGCGCCACGCGCGTACCGGTACATCGCCTCCAGCGGCATGTCCGTCGAGTAGCCCAGCGAGCCGTGGACCTGCAGCGCGCGGTCGACCACGTCGTGCAGCACGCCCGCCCCGAAGAACTTGATCAGCGAGATCTCGCGCCGGGCGGCGCCCACGCCCTCGGTGTCCATCTTCCAGGCCGCGTGGAGGGTCATGAGCCGGGCCGCGTCCATCTGGGCCGCCGAGTCGGCGATCCAGTTCTGCACGGTCTGCTTCTCGGACAGAGTCGAGCCGTGCGCCTCGCGCAGGAGCGAGTACTCGCACAGCATGTCGAAGGCCCGCCGCGAGACTCCCAGCCAGCGCATGCAGTGGTGGATGCGACCCGGGTACAGCCGCTGCTGGGCGATCAGGAAGCCCGCCCCCTCGGCGCCGAGCAGCGCGTCGGCCGGGACCCGCACGTCCTGGTAGCGGATCTCGGCGTGGTTGCCGTACTTGGCCCAGGACTCCCACGGGTGCTCCATCGTGGGCACGTCGCGCACGATCTCCACCCCGGGGGTGTCGGCCGGCACGATGAACATCGAGGCTCGCTGGTAGCGGCGGGCCTCGGGATCCGTGACCGCCATGACGATCAGGAAGTCGGCGATCGACCCGTTCGACGAGAACCACTTGTGGCCGTCGATGACCCACTCGTCGCCGTCCTTGACCGCCCGCGTCCGCAGCTGCGTGGGGTCGGAGCCGGCCGTCTCGGGCTCGGTCATCGAGAACGCCGAGCGCACGTCGCCGGCCAGGAGCGGGTACAGGTAGCGCTCCTTCTGCTCCGGCGTCCCCGCCAGCGCCAGGATCTCCGAGTTCCCCGAGTCGGGCGCGGCGTTGCCGAAGGCGAACGGGGCCAGCGGGCTGGTGCCCAGGATCTCGTGCATGAGCCCGAGCTTGACCTGCCCGAACCCCTGCCCGCCCAGCTCCGGTTCCAGGTGCGCCGCCCACAGGCCGCGCTCCCGGACCTGCTCCTGCACTGGAGCCAGCGCCCGCATCAGCTGGTCCCACTCCAGCTCGTGGCTGAGGGTCTCCAGCGGCCAGACCTCCTCGCGGACGACTTCCCGCATCCAGTCCAGGTGCTCCTGGAACTCGGGCTCGGTGGAGAAGTCCCACGCCATCGTTCGCCTCCTATCGGTCAGCGGCCGGGCACGGAGCCTACGGCCTGAGCTCCTCGATCACCTC
>VAXS01000246.1 GCA_005883255.1 Actinomycetota bacterium
ATCCACTGCCACAACGACTCCGAGTGCGGAGTGGCCAACTCGCTGGCCGGCGTGGAGGCGGGCGCCACGCACGTGCAGGGCACGATCAACGGCTACGGCGAGCGCTGCGGGAACGCCAACCTGGTCTCGATCGTCCCCAACCTGCAGTTGAAGATGGGCCGCCGCTGCCTGGAGCCCGAGCAGCTGGCCTCGCTCACCGACGCCGCCCACTTCGTGGCCGAGCTCCTCAACTTCACGCCGCATCCCGACCAGGCCTACGTCGGCCGCAACGCCTTCGCGCACAAGGGAGGCATGCACGTGGCCGGCGTGAACGCCGACCCGGCGACGTTCGAGCACGTCGATCCCGAGCTGGTGGGCAACTCGCGCGAGCTGCTGGTATCTGAGCTCTCCGGGAAGGGAACCGTCCGCGCCCGGGCGGAGGCCGCCGGGATCGAGCTGGACGAGGACGCCGCCCAGCGGGTGGTGGATCGCGTCAAGGACCTCGAGCACCGGGGCTACCACTTCGAGGCGGCCGACGGCTCCTTCGAGCTGCTGCTGCGCAAGGAGACCGGGGAGTACGAGCCGCTGTTCCGGCTGGAGTCGTGGCGGGCGATCGTGGAGCAGCGCGCCGACGGCAAGGTGGAGACCGAGGCCACGATCAAGATCTGGGTGGACGGCGAGCGCTACGTGCGGACGGCCGAGGGCAACGGCCCGGTCAACGCGCTGGACCGGGCGCTGCGGGCCGCGATCGTGGAGATCTATCCGCACCTGGACGAGATCGCGCTCGTGAACTTCAAGGTCCGGATCCTGGACGAGGCGAAGGGTACCGGCGCGGTGACGCGCGTGCTGCTGGATGCCTCCGACGGCCACGACGTCTGGGGCTCGATCGGCGTGTCGGAGAACATCATCGAGGCCTCGTGGGAGGCGCTGGTCGACTCGCTCGAGCGCGGGATGCAGCCGGCGGGGCCGCGGCCCGACGCCGAGGCCCGCCCCGCCCAGGCGTGACCCACCCCATCCCGCTCGCGAGGCCGGTGCTGGGGCCCGAGGAGGAGGCGCGGGTGCTGGGCGTGCTGCGCTCCGGCCGCCTGTCGCTGGGCCCGCGGCTGGCGGAGTTCGAGCGGGCGTTCGCCAGCTGGCTGGGCGCCCCGCGCGCCAGCGCGGTGTCGAGCGGCACCGCGGGCCTGCACCTGGCGCTGCGCGCGGTGGGGGTGGGCGACGGCGACGAGGTGGTCACCAGCCCGTTCTCGTTCGTGGCGTCGGCCAACGTGGTCCTCTACGAACGGGCGCGCCCGGTGTTCGTGGACGTCGATCCGGTGACGCTCAACCTGGATCCCGACGCCGCGGCGGCGGCCGTGGGCGAGCGTACAGCGGCGATCCTGCCGGTCCACGTCTTCGGCTACCCGGCCGACGTGGCCGCGCTCGAGCAACTGGGCCGGCCGATCGTGGAGGACGCGTGCGAGGCGCTCGGGGCGGTGCACGCGGACGGGACGCCGGTGGGCGCCCGCGGCCACCTGGCGGCCTTCGGCTTCTACGCCAACAAGCAGCTCACCACCGGCGAGGGGGGGATGGTGACCAGCGGCGATCCGGCCGTGAAGGAGCGGATCGACTCCGAGCGCAACCAGGGCCGCGCCCCGGACATGGACTGGCTGGACCATGACCGGCTGGGCTTCAACTACCGCCTCTCGGACCTGGCGTGCGCGCTGGGCCTGGCCCAGCTGGAGCGCTTGGACGACCTGCTGGCCGGTCGCGCGCGCGTGGCCGCCCGCTACCGCGAGGCGCTGGCGGAGCTGGAGGGACTCGGCCTGCCCTGCCCGGACGAGGGCGGCGCCCGCCGGGGGTGGTTCGTGTTCGTGGTGCAGGTGCCGCCGGGCGTCGACCGCGACGGCGTGGTGAAGACGCTCGCCCGGGAGGGGATCCAGAGCAAGCCCTACCTGCCGGCGATCCACCTGCTGAGCTTCTACCGCGAACGCTTCGGGCACCGGGAAGGTGAATTTCCCGTGTGCGAGGATGCCGCGGCGCGCTCGCTGGCCTTACCCTTCTTCCCGCAGATGACCGACACGGAGGTGGAGCGCGTGGCCGCGACGCTGGCGTCGGCGCTCGCAGCGTCACGGAATGCGTCGCCGCTCCGTTAACCGGGGTATGAAGAGGGGGATGGGACGTCCGCTCGGGCGCGACGAGCGCGCCCAGAGGCAGGCTCGCAGGGTGGGGGCGATCGGGTTCGTCGTGGCTGCGCTGCTCCCGGTGGTCCTGTGGCACCGGGTGATGGCGGACATCGCCTCGGAGTTCCGCTTCGACCTGCGCTACTTCGTCTCGGAGTGCTCGCCCTGGGTCCTGATCCTCCTCGGGCTGGCGTTCGCCGTGCCGGTCGTGCTCTCGATCGGGCGCAATCCCGAGGGGCGCTGGTACCCGCGCAGCCGCAACGCCTATGCGGGGTGGGGGATCACGCTGTACCTGCTGGGACTGGCGCTGGCCACCCAGGTCGCGCAGATCTCCACCGGGCTGGCGACGCCGTAGGGCCCATCTAGACTGGCGCGCATGGCGCGCTTCGTCGAGCCCCAACACGAGCTCTTCCGCCGGCTGAACTCCTCGCTGTCGTTCGACTGGCGGCTGGGTCCCTACGACGTGGCCCAGTCGCGCGCGCACGTGCGCATGCTGGCCGAGCGCGGGATCCTCGAGCCCGACGACCGCGACGCCCTGCTCGAGGCCCTGGAGGCGGTGGAGCGGGAGCTCGAC
>VAXS01000247.1 GCA_005883255.1 Actinomycetota bacterium
CGCTCACGAAGATGTCCGTGCCCCGCGGCGTGTGGGCCAGCGCATTGTCGATGAGGATACGCATGATCTGCCCCACCCGTTCGCGGTCGCAGGTGGCCCGGATCGGCGGCTCCTTCAGCCGCAGCTCGAGGTGCGAGTCGTGCCGGGTGAGGGCCGGCGTGAACTCGGCGGTGACCTCGCGGGCCAGGTCCGCGACGTCGGTGGGCTCGTGCCGCAGCTCCAGCGAGCCGGCCTCGAGCTTCGAGAGGTCCAGCAGCTCCAGCGCCAGCTTGCGCAGCCGGGCGATCTGCTCGGCGGTCTGGGCCAGGAACTGCTGGCGCGTCTCCTCGTCGAGCTCCTCGTCCTGCAGCAGCTCGACGAACCCGCCCAGCGAGAAGATGGGCGTGCGCAGCTCGTGCGAGGCGGTGGCGATGAACCGCTTGCGGGCGGAGTCCAGCTGCGCCAGCTGGCGCTGCATGTCGTTGAAGGCGCGCGCCACCTGCCCCAGCTCGTCGTCGGCGTCGATGGGGACGCGCTGCGAGAAGTCGCCGGCGGCCACCTTCTCCGCCGCCACCTCCAGGCGCTTGACGCGGCGCGCCAGCGCCCGGGCCACGAAGTACCCGGCCACCGACGCGAACAGGAGCGCCAACCCGCCCGCGATGAGGATCTGCCGGCGGATCAGCGCCACGCTGCTCTGCACGTCCCCCAGCGGCGCCGAGTAGACGACCACGCGGGCCACCCGCTGGTTGAAGAACAGCGGGCGGGCCGCCTCCGCCAGCCGCCCCGCGTTCGTGGGCTCCGTGCCGGTCTGCAGCCGGCCGGAGCGCGCGGCCTCGCGCGCGACCGGGAAGTCGATGTCGTCCAGCTGGGACTCCGACGCGGAGTCGGAGATCGGATAGGTCTGCAGTCCCTCCGTCCCGCGCGAGACCCCGAACAGCGTCACCCGGGCCGCGGCCCGGTCGCCGGCCTGCCGGACCGCGCGGTTGATCGCTGACTCGTCGAGGTTGGTCCCGATCGCCTGGACCAGGCCGCGGGAGTAGACGCGCGCGTCGCGTCCCAGCGCGTTGACCTTCTCGTCGCGCAGGCTGGACCCGAGCTGGGGCGCGACGTACACGTAGATCCCGGCGAGCGCGATCAGCGTGATGGTCGAGAAGACGAGGGCCAGCCGGACCCGGATCGACTGCACGATGCCTCCCGGTGGCGCTCTCCGCCTAGCGCTCGTCCCGGAACCGGTAGCCCACGCCCCGCACGGTGAAGATGTACTCGGGCTCCTTGGCGTCGCGCTCGAGCTTCTCGCGGAGGTGGCGGATGTGAACGTCGATGGTGCGGGGGTCGCGGTAGGCGGCGTCGCCCCAGATCCGCGACAGCAGCTGGTCGCGGCTGAACACCCGGCCGGCGTCGCGGGCCAGTGCGCCCAGGATCTCGAACTCGACGAACGTCAGGCGCACGTCCCCGCCCCGCAGCGCCACGCGCCGCTTGGCGAAGTCGATCGAGAGCTCGCCCACCTCCAGCGCCGGCTCGTCGTCCGCGGTCTCGGCGCGGGGCGCCATGTCCGCGCGTCGCAGGGCCGCCTTCACGCGGGAGCGGAACTCGCGCATCGAGAACGGCTTGGTGATGTAGTCGTCGGCGCCCAGCTCCAGGCCCAGCACCTTGTCGATCTCCTCCGACTTGGCGGTGAGCATGATGATCGGCACCGAGCTGCGAGCCCGCAGGCGCCGGCACACCTCCAGCCCGTCGATCAGCGGGAGCATCACGTCGAGCACCACCAGGTCGAACGCCTGCTCGGTGAACCGGTCCAGTGCCTCGCGCCCGTCGGAGGCGCGCACCACGTCGTAGCCGTCCTTGCGCAGCGGATAGGAAAGGAGCGTCTGGATCGACTGCTCGTCGTCCACGAGCAGTATGCGGGCGGATTTATCGACCATGTACCGAACCCGGGGAAAGCTTACGGCCCCGCCGCCGCGGGCTCGCAAGGCCCCGCCCGCGCGGCGGATACCCTCCAGGGCCCGATGCTCGATCCCCGGATCTACCGGGCGGGGTTGGTGCCCGCGCTACTCGCGTTCATCGTGGGGGCGTTCTCGATCCAACCGGCGCCGCGCGCCCTCACCACCACGCTGCCCCCGGACTCGTTCTCGGGGGGACGGGCGTTCGCCGAGCTCCACGACCTGGCCCAGCGCTACCCCTCCCGCAAGCCGGGGAGCCGCGGGGACGACCGGCTGGCCGGGCGGGTGCGCACCTCGCTCGTGGACGCGGGCTTCCGCGTGCGCGACCGGCGCTTCGCGGCGCGCACAGCGGTGGGGGAGCGCACGCTGCGCGACGTGGTGGGGGTGCGGGCCGGGCTCTCCGAGCGCCAGATCGTGGTGGTGGCCCACCGCGACGCGCTGTGGCGTCCGGCCACCGCCGATCTGTCCGGCACCGCCGCGCTGCTCGAGCTGGCGCGGGTGTTCAACGGCCGCACGCTGAACAAGACGCTGGTGCTGGCCTCCACCAGCGGGGGCAGCGGCGGCGCGGCCGGGGCCGCTGCCCTGGCCGACGACCTGGCCGGCGGCCCGGTTGACGCCGTGCTGGTCCTGGGCGACATGGCGGGGAGCCGCGAGCGCCGCCCGATGGTCGTCCCCTGGTCCAACGCCGTGGGGATCGCGCCGCTGCAGCCGCGCCTGACCGCCGAGGCGGCGGTGCAGCTGGAGACGGGACTGCAGGCCGGCCAGCCGGGAGCGCTGTCGCAGTTCGCGCGGCTGGCGTTCCCGCTCACGGCGGGCGAGCAGGGCGAGCTGGACGCCGCCGGGCTGCCCGCGTTCCTGCTCTCCCGCAGCGGCGAGCGGGGCCCGGGACGCGCGACCGCGGTCTCCCCCGTGCGCCTGGGCCAGATGGGTCGCACCGCGCTGCGCAGCATCACCGCCCTGGACAGCCGCGCCGCGGCGGG
>VAXS01000007.1 GCA_005883255.1 Actinomycetota bacterium
CGTCGTGCGCACCCCGCCGCGCACCAGGAGGACGGCCACCGCCGTCCCGAACGAGCCGCCCCCGACCACGACGGCCCGGCGGCGTTGCAGGCGGTCGGCCATCGGGCGAGCGTATCCGGGTGGGCGCTAGGGCGAGCGCAGGCGCTCGCCCAGCCGCCGCCCAGCGGCGCGCAGCTCCGCCGGATCGCCGGCCTCGTCGATGCTGGAGAGGTCGAGCATGCGCTGCTGGAAGGCGTCGATCGCCCGCCGGCCCACGATCGCGTGGCAGGGCACTCCGTGCTGCCGGCAGCGCACCGCCACCTCTCCCGCCGCCTTCCCGGCCAGCGTCTGCTCGTCCAGGCGCCCCTCGCCGGTGACCACGGCTCGCGCCCCCAGCATCCGCGCGTCGAAGCCCACCGCGTCCAGCACGTACGCCGCCCCGGACACCAGATGGGCGCCGAACGCGGCCCACAGCCCGCCGGATAGCCCGCCGGCGGCCCCGCCCATCGGCATCCCGCGCGGATCGCGGGGCAGGTCGCGGGCCAGCTCGTCGAGCCGCCGCGCGAGGCGGCGCACCGCGGCCGGGTCCGCGCCCTTCTGTGGGCCGTAGACGGCGGCCGCGCGCTCGAAGGTGGTGCGCACGTCGCACAGCACGGTCAGGCGGGCCCCGCCCGGGCCGCCCGCCTCCCGCAGCGCGGCGATCGCGCCCGCGCCGCCGTCGGTGGTGGCCGACCCGCCCGCCGCGACCAACACCTCCCGGGCATCCGCGGCCAGGGCCGCCGCGATCAGCTCGCCGGTCCCGGCGGTGGACGCGGCCTCCGGATCGCGCTCCCCCTTGGCCAGCAAGCCCAGCCCGCTGGCCGCCACGGCCTCGACCAGCGCCGTCCGACCGTCGCCCAGGAGCGCGAACCGGGCCCGCAGCGAGCGCCCGAGCGGATCGTGGGCGTCGGCCTCCAGCACCGCGCCGCCCAGCGCCTCCCGGAGGACCTCCAGCGTCCCCTCGCCCCCGTCGGCGACGGGACAGCGGTCGGCCCGCCAGCCGACCTCCTCCAGGCCGGCGGCGATCGCCTCGGCCACCTCGGCGGCGCCCAGCGTGCCCTTGAACGAGTCGGGGGAGACGACCACCGGCGGCATCTACGGCATGCTGTCAATCGTGGCCAAGACGGAGCCCGTCACGCTGGAGATCGCCGGGCGGGAGGTGCGGCTGTCCAACCCGGGCAAGATCTACTTCCCGCGCGCCGGCGTGACCAAGCTCGACCTGGTCGAGTACTACCTGGCGGTCGCCGACGCAGCGCTCGTCCACCTGCGCGAGCGCCCCACGGTCATGAAGCGCTTCGTGGAGGGCATCGAGCAGCCGCCGATCTGGCAGAAGCGCGTGCCCCAGCGCACCCCCGACTGGCTGGAGACCGCGACGGTCAGCTTCCCCAGCGGTCGCAGCGCCACCGAGCTGGTGGCCAACGACGCCGCGCACCTGGCCTGGGCGGTGAACCTGGGCGTGATCGACTTCAACCCCTGGCCCTGCCGGCGGTCGGACCTCGACCATCCCGACGAGCTGCGCGTCGACCTCGACCCCACCGACGACGCCAGCTGGGACGACGTGCGCCAGGTGGCGCTGGTGGCGCGCGACGTGCTGGCCGAGCACGGTCTGCGGGGATATCCCAAGACGTCGGGCTCCAAGGGAATGCACGTCAACGTCCGGATCCAGCCCGAGCAGGAGTTCGTGGAGGTGCGCCGGGCGGCGCTGGCGCTGGCCCGCGAGGTCGAGCGCCGCAGCGAGCGGGCCACCAGCAAGTGGTGGAAGGAGGAGCGCCACGGCGTGTTCGTGGACTACAACCAGAACGCCCGCGACCGCACGGTGGCCTCGGCCTGGTCGGTGCGCCCCACGCCCGACGCCCGCGTGTCCTGCCCGCTGGAGTGGGACGAGGTGCCCGACGCCGAGCCGCGCGAGCTGCGGATCGACACCGTGCCCGCCCGGCTGGCCGAGCGCGGCGACCCGGCCGCCGACATCGACGCGCACGCCGGCTCGCTCGCCGGCCTGCTGGACCTCGCCGACCGCGACGAGGCCGAGGGCCTGGGCGACGCCCCCTGGCCGCCCCACTTCCGCAAGCAGCGCGGGGAGCCCAAGCGGGTGCAGCCGAGCCGGGACCGGGATCGTCCGGGCCGCGTGGGCGATCCCCAGCCCCCGGGGCGCGGCGGCCGAACGCCGACTCCCCAGACGCGCCCGCGCCGAGCGGCCACCGAGCGCACCGGACAGGGCTTCGAGCACGAGTTCGACGAGGACGGCTAGCGGACCGCGCCGCCCGGAGGCCGGTCGTGCGTGAGCGACCACACGGCGTCCAGCCGCTGGCGCAGCTGCCTGCGCTCGCGCTCGACCTGGCGCCGGCGGCGCGCGCGCTTCGCGATCTCCGCGTCGGCGCCCTCGCCGCCGGTGTCGAGCAGGTCCTCGATCTCCCGGCCCAGCCGCCGCCATTCCGCCTCCAGCGAGAGATAGACCCCGTAGCCCTCGGTGAGCAGCTCCTGGACGCGGGGCCCGGAGTGCGGCTCGGGATCGTGCTCGGCCTCCTCGATGACCGCGCCGAGCTCGCCCAGGATCGAGCCCAGCACCTCCGGGCTGGGATCGGTCCGGTGACGCGCCCGGCCAATCAGCGGCGTGCTGGCCCGCGAGAGCACGAAGGCGAGCGCCAACGACGCGGCGATCCATCCCACGACCCCTGCCTGCCACCAGGTCATTCCGTGCCGATCTCCAAGCGCTCCTGTCCGGGACTTAGGGAAGCGCGGACCCCAAACGTTGGGCGGTTGAGACGGGAGCCGGACTTGACGGCGAGCGCGCAATCGGCCAACGTCCCGGGGGATCGCGCACCGGAGGGAGCGCGGGGGTGCGCTGGGAGGCGCCGTGCCAGACGCTGCGATCAGACATGAGGACGCGCCGGTCGTGGGCAGGCCCCGTGCGGTGTTGGGTCTGCTGGGCGACGAGCGGCTGGCCGAGCACGTGCGCCGCGGCAGCCATGCCGCGTTCGAGGCGCTCTACGAGCGCCACCACCGGGGGATCTTCGCCTTCTGCCGGCACCTGGTCCGCTCCAACCACGACGCGGAGGAGGTCGTCCAGCAGGCCTTCACGGCCGCCTACGCCGACCTCGCCCGGGGCGAGCGCCCGGCCGCGCCGAAGCCCTGGCTGTACGGGATCGCCCGTCACCGCTGCCTGGCCCTCCTGCGCAAGCGGCGGGCGCAGCCCAGTCCGGCAGCGGCGCCCGACCCGGCCACGCCGCCCCTGGCGGAGGAGGTGGAGCATCGCTCCGACCTCCGCGAGCTGCTCTCCGGAGTGAGCCGCCTGCCCGAGCCGCAGCGCACCGCGCTCGTCCTGTTCGGCCTGTGCGGCCACGCCCAGGCCGAGGTCGCCGCGGTGCTCGGATGCGACGAGGCGAAGGTGCGCGCGCTCGTCTACCAGGCCCGGTCGTCGCTGCTGGAGGATCGCCGCGCGCGGGAGACCCCGTGCCACGAGATCCGCGAGAAGCTCGCGCTGGGTCGCGGCGGGGCGCTGCGGCGCCGGGCCATCCGCCGCCACGTGAAGTTCTGTCCCGGGTGCGCCGAGTTCCGGGCCGAGGTGCTGCGCCAGCGGCGGCTGAGCGGGCTGATCCCGCTGGCGCTCGGTGGCGGGGGCGCCTACTGACCGTCAGGCCGCGAGCTGGTCCAGCCGGCAGTCGCGCGGCGCCTTGTCGTCGCGCCAGCGCAGCAGCTTCGCCCCGTGGCGGATGCGCCCGGCCGAGGTGTGGTCGAAGCTGACCTCGACCACCAGCTCCGGCCGCAGGTCGACCCACTCCAGCTCGCGCCCCGCCGTCCAGCGGCTGGCGTCGCCCTTGCCCCGCTCGCCGGTCTCGTAGGGCGCGAGCTCGGCCACCAGCTCGCGCTTGCGCTTGGCGGTGAAGCTCGAGGTGTGGCCCACGACGTGCAGCTGGCCCTCGTCGTCGTAGAGGCCGAGGATCAGCGAGCCCACCGTGTCGGGTTCCTTGCCCGGCCGCCAGCCGGCCACAACACAGTCGATCGTGCGCACGCGCTTGACCTTCACCATCCCGGTGCGCTCGCCCGGGCGGTAGGGCGCGTCCAGCTGCTTGGCGATCACGCCCTCCGCCTCGCGCAGCCAGGGCTGGGCGTCGCCCGGCTCGCGGGTGGTGGGGGCCAGGCGAACCGGGTCCGCCACCCCCAGCCCCTCCAGCGCCTCACGCCGGGCGGCGAACGGGAGCTCGAGCAGCGACTCGCCGTCCCGGGCCAGCAGGTCGAAGGCGACGAACGTCGCCGGGGTCTCCTCGGCCAGCCGGGCGATGCGCGACGCCGCCGGGTGGATGCGCTGGCCCAGTGCGTCGAAGTCCTCGTGCGCCCCGGCCGCGACGACGATCTCGCCGTCCAGGACGTAGCTGCCCGGCTCGAAGCGCAGCTCGGGGAAGTAGCGGGTCAGCGACTTGCCTCCCCGGGACTGGAGCTCGACCTCGTCCCCGTCCACGAACGCGATGGCCCGGAAGCCGTCGTACTTGGGCTCGTACGCCCAGCCCTCTCCGGTGGGCAGCTCGGAGCGCGAGCGGGCCAGCTGGGGCTTGAGCGGGGGCGACAGGGGGAGCGCCATCGGCGGGCAGTATGAGCGCTCTAGTCCCGGCGGGGGGCGGCGGTGGCTCCCCGCAGGGCCCGCAGGACTCGGTCCGACAGGCGGGGCGAGAGCCCGTGCACCGCGCCCAGCACGCGGACCAGCGGCGGGAAGTGCACCGCCCGCGCGTCGCGCTCCATCGCCGTCAGGACCTTCGCCGCCAGCGCGTCGGCGGACGCCGCCCGCGGGCCGCCGCGGTACCAGTCGGGCATCCGGTCCTTCTCGTGGGCGTGCAGGTCGGTGGCGACCTCGCCCGGATAGACCATGGTCAGCGACACGCCGGTCCCGCTCAGCTCGTGGCGCAGGGCCTCGCCGAACATCCGCTGGGCGGCCTTGGTCGCGCCGTAGCCGGCGGCCCCGGGGAACGACCGGTGCCCGGCGCCCGACGACACGACCACCACGTGGCCGTGCGCCCGGTCGAGCAGGTGCGGGAGCGCCGCGCCCACCAGGTACACGGTGCCGAGCCAGTTCACCGCGGTCATCTCCTCCACGGCGTCCACGCCGGTCTCGCGGAAGGGTCCGTAGCGGGCGATCCCGGCGTTGGCCACCGCCAAGTCCAGGCCCTCGGCGGCCGCGACGAAGCGCTCCACCGCCCGCTCGACGCTCGCGCGGTCGGACACGTCGGCGGGCAGCGCCACGTGCTCACCCGGCAGCTCGGCGGCCAGCGCCCGCACCTCGTCGGCCGAGCGCGCCAGCAGGCCCACCGTGGCGCCCCGCCCGGCCAGCGCCTCGGCCAGCGCCCGCCCGATCCCGCGCGAGGCGCCGGTGACCAGCGCGCGGGTGGAGCCGTCGATGCGCACGCGCCCGAGCCTATGCCATGGCCCGGGAGGGCTAGGCTGTCCTCGATGTCCGGGGACCACGCCACCGAGGCCGAGGAGGAGTACCTCCAGAGCCTGTTCTGGCTGCACGAGGCGGGCCTGCCGATGACGGGCGCCAACCTGGCGCGGGCCATGCAGCTGTCCGCTCCCACCGTCCACGAGATGCTCGGGCGCCTGGAGCGCGACGGCTACGTGGAGCGCGACGCCGACAAGAGCATCCGCTTCACCGAGCACGGCCGCCAGCACGCCGAGCAGGTGGTCTCGCGCCACCGGCTGATCGAGCGCTTCCTCACCGACGTGGTCGGCGTCCCCTGGGACGACGTCCACGAGGAGGCCGAGCACCTCGAGCACGCGATGTCGCCCCGGTTCGAGGCCTACGTGCGCTCGGCGGTGGGCGACGCGAAGACGTGTCCACACGGCCATCCGATCGTGCCCGGGCGCCGGATCGAGGGCGTGCCGCTGGCGGACGTGGAGACCGGCGCCCAGGTCCGCGTCCTGCGGTTCGAGAACGAGGCCGAGGACCTCCTCCACTACCTCAAGGACGCCGGCCTGGAGCCGGGGCTCCAGGGAGTGGTGGAGCGCGCCGACGGCGACGAGGTGGTGGTCCGCTCCGACGGGCGCAGCCGCACGGTCACGGCCAGCGTGGCGGAGACCGTCTCGGTGCTGGCCGACCCCTCGCCCCCGGCCCGCACCGCGCTGCCCGAGCAGCTGGTGCTGGCCAAGGACCGCTACGGCCGCTGATTAGGCGGCGACCGCCAGCGAGCGGTAGGCGTCGGCCAGCCGGCGCACGCCCTCGTCGATCTGGTCGGGCGTGACGCCCGAGTAGGCCAGCCGCAGCTGGTCTCGACCGCCCTCGAGCATGAAGTCGCTGCCCTTGACGAACTGGACGCCGCGCTGGGCCGCGGCCTCGAACAGCGCGTCGCCGTCCGTTCCCTCGGGCAGCTGCACCCACAGGAAGTAGCCGCCCTCCGGCGGCGTGAAACTGGCGTCCGGGAGCTCGCGCTCGAGCGCCGCGCACAGCCGCTCCGCGCGCTGGGCCAGCGCGCCCTTCACCGTCTCGATCGAGCGCTGGAGCGCGCCGCCGCGGCAGAACTCGTTGACGATCGCCTCCGCCACCATGCTGGGCGAGATGTAGGTGTTGGTGGCCAGCTTGCGCACGTCGGCGATGAGCTCCTCGGGCCCGACCAGGTAGCCCACGCGGATGCCCGGACACACGGTCTTGGAGAACGAGGAGGCGTAGACCACGTTCCCCTCGCCCTCGTCGAGATCGAGCATCGTGGGCAGGGTCTCGCCGCTGAAGCGCAGGGCGACGTAGGGGTCGTCCTCGAAGATCCGCATCTCGAAGCGGCGGGCCAGGTCGAGCAGCCGGTCGCGCCGCTCGCGCGAGAGCGTGACGCCCGCGGGGTTCTGGAAGTTGGGGATGATGTGCGCCAGTCGCGGACGCAGGCCGCCGTCCAGGCGCAGGGCCAGCTCGTCGACGTCGATCCCGTGCTCGTCGAGGTCGATCGCGTGCAGCTCCGCGCCCCGGGCGCGGAGGCTCAGGAGCGTGCGGTCGTACGTGGGCCGCTCGACCACCACCGCGTCGCCCGCGTCCACCGCCACCTCGAACAGGAAGGCGTCGGCCTGCATCGAGCCGTTGGTGACGATCACCCGGGACGGCTCGACCCGGTGGCGCTCGGCGATCCAGTCGCGCAGCGGCGGATAGCCGACCGCGGTGCCGTAGGAGAAGGCGCCCCCGGGGTCCGAGCTGAATGCCCGGTCGGCGGCGGCGCGCAGGCCCTCGACGTCGACGATGTCCAGGGAGGGGGCGCCGCGGGCGAACGAGATGGGCTCCGACGAGCTCACCCGGCGATCTTACGATCCCAGCCCGATCTCCAGCTCGCCGGGGCCGGAGTCCACCACCCGCAGCTCCCACGCCAGCGCGCGGCGCAGCTCGCCCACCAGGTCGAGCTCGCCCGCCAGGCGCAGCTCGAGCAGCGCCCGGTCGCCGGCGAAGCTGCGCACGTAGGCCTCCTGGACCCCGGCGATGCCGCCCACCGCCCGCTCGAAGTCGCCCAGCGACGCGATGTCCCGAAAGGGGCCGGCTCGGACGACCACGTCGCCGCTCCAGGTGGCCGGGTCGCGCTGGGCGCCGCGGGCGAACTCGTCCTGGAGCGTGCGGGTGGCCTCCTCCAGCTCCCGTCCCAGGCGCCCCAGATCCTCTCCCGTTGCAGCTCCTGCAGCTGGCGATCGATGTCGGCCAGGCTGGCCTCGAGGTCGGAGCGTCCCTCGGTCACGGCGCGGCGAGCCTAGCAGCGGTGCTTGTAACCATCGCTACGATATCGGTGTACCGGGAGCACTAAGTGAACCAAGGAGGTTCCATGCTCAACCCCTCCGATGCCCACCACTTCCGGAAGATGGTGGCGGGCGTCTGCCTGATCCTCGCGCCGGTCTGCCTGCTGGCCGCGTCGATCGTCGCTCCGTCCTCGGACAACAACTCGGCGGCGATCCTGCGGGCCACCGCGGCGCACCAGGATCGGTTCTACATCTCGACGGTGCTCGTGATCGTGGGGCTGGTCCTGCTCCTGCCCGCCGTGCTGGGGCTCATGCACATGCTGCGTGAGCGCCAGGTGGCGCTGGGGCAACTCGGCGGCGGGCTCACCCTGGTGGGCGTCCTGATGGGGATGCTCTTCTCGGGTGTCTCGCTCGTCCAATGGCAGATGGTCCGCGGCGGCTCGCGGGCCGACATGGTGGCGCTCTACCACCGCTTCACCCACACGGCCGGGACGCAGGTGTTCCTGTTCTTCACCGTCGCCCTGACCGTGGGACTGGTGGCGCTGGCGTACGGCCTCTACCGGGCCCACGCCATCCACTGGTCCACCGCCGGCGCGCTGGTGGCGGGAGCGGTGGTGCTCCAGATCGCGTTCTTCGTCGGCAACACGGCGGCGTGGTTCATCGTCGCCACCGCGATCCTGCTCGTGGCCCTGGCGACGATCGGGCGCACGGTGCTGCTGGAGACCGACGCCGACTGGGAGCACACGCCCGAGTTCAGGGGGTTCCGACCGGCGGCGACGCACTAGGGACCCAAACCCGTGGGGTGGCCGGCGCCTGGCCACCCATACACGACCGGCGGGCGCCCAGAATGGGCGCCCGCCGCGTGTTTCAGGCCGGGACCCCGCCCAGGATGT
>VAXS01000248.1 GCA_005883255.1 Actinomycetota bacterium
CGAGAGGATCAGCCCCAGCGCCATGGCCAGGACGCGGCGATCGGCGTCGCGCCGGACGACGTGCCGGTGCTCGGAGCCGTGGACGTGCGCGTGACTCATGCCGCCGGCTCAGCGTACTCCCGCGAACCGCAGCATCGCCGTCAACGACGGCTCGGGTCCGCGCCAATGCTCCCGGACCACCTCCGGCCCCGCTTCCCGCAGCACCGCCCGCAGGACGAGCGCCACCAGCACCGCGTCGTCGAGCTGGCCGATCACCGGCAGGAAGTCCGGCACCAGGTCGATCGGCGAGGCCAGGTAGCCGGCGAGCCCTACCAGGAGCAGCTTCTGCCGCCGCCCGATCCGGGGATCCGCAGCCAGGCCCCGGAACAGCAGCGCGCAGTCGGGGACGAACCCCGCCAGCGCCCGGGCGTGGGTACGCCGCCCCGCGACCAGCAGCCCCAGGATGACGATCGCGTAGGCCGCGAGCGCCGCCGCGCCTCCGATCAGCGCCCAGGACCAGATCGACACGACCGCTAGCCCACCCGGGGGGCTACGTCGTCATCCCGCTGAACTGCCCGCCGGTCACGTTGAGCACCTGACCGTGCACGAAGTTCGACCACGGGGAGCACAGGAAGAAGACGCCGCCGGCCGCCTCCTCCGGCGTCCCCGGCCGGCCCAGCGGGATCAGCATCGCGCCCATCCCGCGCAGCTGCTCGGGGATCCCCAGCTGGACCTTCTCGCCGCCGATCTCCATCACGTTCGAGTCCTCCTTGGGCGCGGTCAGGCGGGTCTCGATGAAGCCGAAGGCGACGGCGTTGACGTTGATCTTGAACTGCCCCCACTCCTTGGCCAGCGTCTTCGTGAGCCCCACCACGCCCGCCTTCCCCGAGGAGTAGTTGGCCTGGCCGGCGTTGCCCATCGTGCCCGAGATCGACGAGACGTTGACCACCTTGCGGAACACCTCGCGGCCCTCCTCGCGCTCCTGCTTGGCGGGCTCGCGGAGGTGGGGGGCGGCGGCGCGCAGGACGCGGAAGGGCACGACGTTGTGGATGTCGAGCATGGCCTGGAAGGCCTCGTCGGACATCTTGTGGATGGGCGCGTCGCGGGTGTACCCGGCGTTGTTGACGACGATGTCCAGCCGGCCCCACTCGTCGACCGCGCGCTGGACCATCCGGTCGGGCACGCCGTCCTGGGTGAGGTCACCCGCGAAGGCGACGGTCTCGCCCGGGATCTCGTTCGACGCCTCCTCGGCCACATCGCCGTCGAGGTCGTTGACCAGCACCTTCGCCCCGTGCTCGGCGAGCAGCTCGGCGGTGGCGCGACCGATGCCCCGCGCGCTCCCGGTCACGATCGCCACCTTCTCGTCCAGCACTGCCATCCGTCGCCTCCTTCGCTCGTGAGGCGCGGAACCCTACAGAGGCGGCGGTCAGGCGCTGGGCAGCTCGGGGCGGACGCTGCGCGCCTGCTCGCGCGGGCGCACGTCACCGGTTCCGCGGCGCACGCGGCGGATCCACTCGGCGCGCTTGGCCGCGTAGGCGGGCTCGAGCGGGCCGTGCTCGCTCGCCACCTCCAGCCACCACAGAGCCTCGGCGTAGTTGTCCTCCATGGCCATGGCGTCGGCCATCGTCAGTGCCATGGAAGCTCCTGGATCCAGAGGCCCGCCCACGAGGCCGATCATCGCTCGCGGTCCCACCCGGCGCAAGCGCCCGGCTACAAACCGAGCGACTTTCCGAGAATCTCCTTCATGATCTCGTCGGTCCCGCCGCCGATCGGGCCCAGGCGGGCGTCGCGGGCGGCCCGCTCGATGTCGTACTCCACCATGTAGCCGGCGCCGCCGTGGATCTGCAGGCAGTCGTCGGCCACGTCGAAGGCGGCGCGCTGGGTGGCCAGCTTGGCCATCGTCACCTCGCGCACGGCGTCCTCGCCGTCCACGAACCGGCGCAGCGCGTGGTAGGTGAGGTCGCGTCCCGCCTCGATGGTGAGCGCGATCTCCGCCAGCTTGTGGCGGATGACCTGGTGCGAGCCGATCGGCTTCCCGAACGCCCGCCGCTCCTGGGCGTACTGGAGCGTGCGCTCGAACATCGCCTGCATCCCGCCCACCGAGCCCAGCGCCATCAGCAGCCGCTCCCACTGGAAGTTGGCCATGATCAGGTAGAAGCCCTGGTTGAGCTCGCCCAGCAGGTTCTCGGCGGGGACGAACACGTCGTCGTAGGCGATCAGCGCCGTGTCCGAGGCGTGCCAGCCCATCTTCTCGATGGGCTGTGCATCCACGCCCTCGCCCTTGTCGACGATCAGGAACGAGAGGCCCTGGTGGCCGCCGTCGGGCGTGGTCTTGACCGCGGTGACGACGAAGTCCGCGCGCACCCCGTTGGTGATGAACATCTTGGAC
>VAXS01000249.1 GCA_005883255.1 Actinomycetota bacterium
AAAGGGTGTTCGCAGCCATCTGCGACGTCTGGCCGCAGGCCGACGTGTTCACCGCCGTCTACGACGAGGAGGGCACCGAGGGCCGCTTCGCCCACCGCCGGATCCAGACCTCGTTCCTGCAGCGGCTGCGCCCCACCGCCCGTACCTTCCGCACGTTCCTGCCGCTGTACCCGGCCGCGATCGAATCGTTCGACCTCGCGGGCTACGACCTGGTGGTCTCCTCCTCCAGCGCCTGGGCCCACGGGGTGATCGTGGAGGAGAGCGCCGTCCACGTCTGCTACTGCCACAACCCGTTCCGCTACGCCTGGAGCGAGCGCGAGGCCGCCCTGGGCACCAGTGGTCGCCTGCTGCGCCCCGGACTGCGCTGGCTGTTCAACCACTGGCGCCAGTGGGACTGGATCGCCGCCCAGCGGGTGGATCGCTACCTGGCGAACTCCGACCTCACCCGGCGGCGGGTGCAGCGCTACTACGGCCGCGAGTCGACCGTGCTCCCGCCCCCCGTGGAGACCGCGCGCTTCGCGCCGGGCGGACCGGTGGGCGAGTACTACCTGGTGGTCTCGGAGCTCATGTTCCACAAGCGCATCGAGGTCGCCGTCGAGGCGTTCAACCGCCTGCGGCGGCCGCTGGTGGTGGTGGGGGACGGCCCGGAGCTGCGGCGGTTGCGCCGGATCGCGGGGCCGACCGTGCGCTTCGAGGGACGGGTGCCGGACCAGCGGGTGGCGGAGCTGATGCAGGGGGCGCGGGCGCTGGTGGTCACCGCCACCGAGGAGTTCGGCATCGCCGCCGTCGAGGCCCAGGCCGCCGGCCGCCCGGTGATCGCGCTGGCCGAGGGCGGCGCCTGCGAGACCGTGATCGACGGCGAGACCGGCACGTTCTACGACCGTCCGGACCCCGACGCGCTGGCCGCAGCCGTGGCCGCCTTCGACCCCCTGGAGGTCGATCCCGCCGCCTGCGCCGCCCAGGCCGCGCGCTTCGACGTCGGGCGCTTCCGGGAGGGACTGCGGGCGCTGGTGACCGAGGCCTGCGCCGCCGCGCCGAACGGGCGCCGCGCCCGCCGCCGACCGGCGCGCCGCGCCGGACGCGTGCTGACCGGCGCGTGACGGCGGCCGTCGTAATCCCCAACCGCAACGGCGCGGACTGGCTCCCCGGCTGCCTGGAGGGGATCGCCGCCCAGACCGTGGCGCCCGCCGAGGTGGTCGTGGTGGACAACGCCTCCAGCGACCGATCGCCGGAGGCCGCCGCCCGCCATCCCGGCGTGCGCGTCATCGCTTTGCCGACCAACCTGGGCTTCGCGGCGGCCGCGAACCGCGGCGTCGCCGCCGTCGATGCCGACGCCGTCGCCCTGGTGAACACCGACGTGGTCGTCGCGCCCGACTGGCTGGAGCGCACCACCGCCGCGCTGGCCGCCGACCCCGGGGCCGGGGCGGTGGCCTGCAAGATGGTCGACCTCCGTCGCCCCGAGCTGCTGTACGACGCGGGCAACGTGCTCCGCCGCGATGGCGTGTGCGAGCAGCGCGGGCGCTTCCAGCCCGACGACGGGCGCTTCGACGCGCCCGGCGAGGTGTTCTCGGCCTGCGCGGGCGCGGCGCTCTACCGCCGGTCGGCGCTGGTCGACGTCGGCGGGTTCGACGAGCGCCTGTTCATCTACCTGGAGGACGTCGACCTCGGCCTGCGGCTCCGGCTGGCCGGCTGGCGCTGCCTGTACGAGCCGGCGGTCGCCCGCCACGCCGGAGGCGGCTCGAGCGACCAGCTCTCGCCGCCGCGCGCCCACCTGGCGGCGGCGGCGCGGGCCCTGCCGCTGCTTCCCGCGATGCTGCGCGAGCGCCGGCGGCTCCGGGCCGGCGCCGCGCTCCCGGTGCAGGAGGTGGTTCCCCGGCTCCCGATCCGCGCGCCCCGAGCGTCTCGATCAGGTCTCCAGGAACGACGAGAGGCGATCCAGTAGCCGGTCGTCGAACGACTCGTCCCAGTCGCGGCTCCAGCGGACCGCGGCGCCGCGGACCCGCCGCTCCACGTCCTCGCTGGCCGCCTCCGCCTCGCACAGCGCCCCGGCGACGCCCTCGATCGTGGGCTCGCCCACGATCAGGTTGGACGAGATCTCCCCCAGCGCCGCGGCGGTCTTGTTCTCGAAGCTGTTGGTGACCGCCAGCATCCCGGCCGAGGCCATCTCCAGCGGCACCAGGCTGGGGTGGGGCGTGTACATCAGCGCCAGGCCGACGTCGTGCTGGCGCAGCAGGCTGGCGTAGTCGGCCTGCCCCGAGCGCGGCAAGAGCCGGAGCTCGGCGTCGCCCCCCAGGTCGACGCGGCGACCGGGGC
Source organism: Actinomycetota bacterium (assembly GCA_005883255.1). Lineage (GTDB taxonomy): Bacteria > Actinomycetota > Thermoleophilia > Solirubrobacterales > Solirubrobacteraceae > AC-38. Next base: position 2,314 of record VAXS01000249.1, read on the forward strand.
CCACGGTCCCGATGCCGTGCAGGCTCCAGCCGTCGAAGGCGCCCTGCTCCAGGGCGCGGCTCAGCGCCAGCACGCCGAGCTCGTACATGTTGCGGGCGGCGTGGGACTCGGGTCGCGCGTAGAGCAGCAGCTGGCGCGGCCGGCGGCCTGCGAGCTCCGCCGCCGCGGGGGGATCGATCGGCGTGAGCGCGTTCTCGAAGGCCGCCGACTCCCGGTCGCCCGCCGCCGCGTCCCCGGCGTACACGCCGATCTGGTGGCGCCGGAAGTAGTCGCGCAGCAGCTCCGACGAGAACAGCGCGACGTGCGGGAACCGGTAGGACTCCCGCGCCAGCGCCGCGAACGTGCCCATGGGGAACGTGAACGGCTCGTATTCCTGGATCAGGTACAGGAACCGCGAGCCGCCCAGCGCCTCCAGCGCGTGGCGGGCCCCGTGCGCGGTCCACCAGGTGGTGGCCACGAACCGGTCGGAGCGGCTGACCTCGAGGCCCTGGGACTCGCGACCGAAGCCCACCTCCACCCGGTCGAAGAGCCCGGCCAGCCCGGCGTAGGACTCGAGCCGGCGGCGCCAGTCCCGAGGCAGCGGTCCCACCGGGTCCACGGTGACGATCCGCACGCGCGCCCCGCGCTCGGCGAGCCGGCGGGCCAGGTTGAGCTTGGCGATGTAGCCGCCGAAGAAGTGCTCGAGCTCCATCGTGGGGATGAGGACGTTCACGCGCGGAGGCGCGTCGTCCCGCACCGCCAGGGTCAGCGGCGCGATCTTCTCCGCCACGGTCCGGGCGGCGGGGTCGCGCGGGACGCGCCGCCCGGGCTGGGGGTCGAGGGCGGGCGGCGGCACGGCGTCCATCCGCAGGCGCCCGGAAGGCCGGTTCCGCGCGCTGGCGGCGAGCAGCCGGCGCCAGGCGAAGGCGCGGAACAGCATCCACTCCGCGCCCAGCGTCTGGGGGCGCCCCACCAGCTCGCGCAGCCCCCGCAGGGCCAGCCGGACCAGCGGCGAGGCTCGGCGGTCGACCCGCAGGAAGCGCCGCAGGGAGCGCCGCTTCGTCCGGGTCATGCGCGGGCCGCAGCGCATGTCGAGGATCGTCGCGTACTGGAGCAGCCGGCAGCCGTCGACGAAGTAGTGCAGGCGCCACATCCGCACGCGCTCGCGCCGGTCCCGCCGCAGCGCGCCCAGCCGGGAGCGCAGGCGCGGCATGCGGGTGGCCGCGGCGTGTCCCAGCGCCGCCTGGCCGTGCTGCACGTAGTCGTAGAGCGGGCGGTCCACGAACGCGATGTCGCCCCGGGCGAGCGCGGTGAGGGCCACCCAGTGGTCGTGGAAGTGCGCGAACTGCGCGGGGGGAAACGGCAACGCGTCCTCCAGCACCTCGGCCCGGAACAGCGACGCCGCCCCGGTCACCGCGTTGGCCACCAGGAGCGAGAGCAGGTCCGAGTGGTTGTTGCGGCGCCGGCTCCAGTAGGTGTCGGAGATCAGCCGGCCGCGGCGGTCGATGACCCGGGCGTCGCTGTAGACCAGCTGGGCGTCGCCGATCTCCCGCAGCAGAGTGGCCAGCTTCTCCGGGTACCAGGCGTCGTCCTGGTCGGCCATCGCCACGTAGCGCGCATCCGGGGGCGCCAGCTCCAGCGCGCGCTCGAAGTTGCGGTAGAAGCCCACCCGCCCGGGCGAGCGCGATACCAGGAAGCGCGGATCGTCCGCCACGGCCGCCCGCACCGCGTCGAAGCGCTCGGGGT